>CAYOPA010000084.1:0-14610 GCA_964405625.1 uncultured Bryobacterales bacterium | reverse complement strand
AGCCGCCGACCGAGATGTCGGGCGGCGTCAGCGGCTTGAAGGCGCCGTCGGCCGTGTTCACCAGCCAAAGACGGTTGCGGGGGACGTTGTTGCGGCCCGGGACGGTCGGCTCGCCGTCGGCCTGATGGAGCGCTGGGAAGGTCAAGTCAGCCCAGGCGCGCGGCCGGGCGAGGAAGGCGATGCGCTCGCCGTCGGGCGCCCATTGGAAGCGGTCGATGTGCTCGTCGGTGGAGGTCCATCGCTTCGGCTCGCCGCCCGCCGCGGGGACGGTCCAGATTTGGCGGCCGTGGACGGCGCCGGAAAAGTAGGCGATGGTCTTGCCATCCGGCGACCAAGCCGGCGCGGAGCCTCGGACCCGTGAGCGGTCACCGGTTCCGTCGACGCCGACGAGGCGGATCTCGCCCGCGAGGGTGTACGCGACGCTCTTCCCGTCCGGTGAGATCGCCGGCGAGCCGACGCCGCGCAGGCCCAGCAGCCGGTCCAGTTGCGCCGCCAGGCCCGAGCGCAAGTGCTTGTCGGCGAAATTCATCCACTGCGTCCAGTCGTAGTCGGTCACGTCGTGGCCGCCGCGGCGAATGTGGTGGCCGATGGCGGCGTGGATGGGCGCCTCGGTCGGGGGCCGTTGGTTGGTTCCAAGGGATTTCTTCCCCAAAAGCTCATAAACCGGCCCGGCGTGGACGGCGGAGAGAAACTCGCCCTTCGGGTCGGCCCACAGGTCCTCCTCGGCGCTGGCGACGTAGACCGGCCTGGGGGCGATCAGGGCGATGAGCTGATGCTGGTCCAGCGGCAGGGCGGACTCATTGGAGTTGTATTGATTGAACGAATCAGCAAACCAGTGCGGGAAGGAAGTGTTGATGCGCTCAACGGTTTCGCCAAAGGCCCGCCGGCTCAGCGCCGCGCCGCCGCAGCCCGAATCGTTGGAGACGACCATGGCAAAGCGCTCATCCATCGCGCCCGCCCACAGCGAGGTCTTGCCCAAGCGCGAGTGGCCCATCACGATGACTTTCGAGCCGTCCACGTTCGGGTCGTCCTCGAGGTAGTCCATCGCCCGGCTCAACGCCCAAGCCCAGGTCGCCACCGAGCCCCATTCGGTCTCCTTCGGTTTGCCGGTAAGCGCGTGGACGCCGTTCTGGAAGCCGTCGTCATAGTCGGGATCGACATCGCCGTAATAGATGGCCGCCAGGCCGTAGCCGCGCGACAGGATCATCTCCACGGGCCAGCGGCTGGCGCTCGTTCCGCGCGAGGCTTTGGTGGCCTTGTGGTCGACCACGCCTTTGTCCGGATTGGCGCGCATCCAACTCTTCGACAATCGAATGCCGGGGTCGGCGTGGACGGTGTGGTTGCCGTAGAAGTTGAAGCCCAGAAAGACCGGAATGGGGCCGGTCGCTTCGGCGGGCAGGTAGAGCAGAATCTCCATGGCGGGCGCGTCGGCGCCTGGGCCGAAGGCCACACGCACCTGCTTGCGGACGGCTTTGCCGCCGAGAGCGGGCGTGGAGCCTTCCAACAGATCCGCGGTGAGATTGCTCGGCGCGTTCGGCGGCACGGCACCGTAGACGTGGTCCTCGAAAAGGCGGACCAACTCGGGGCGGCGCTTTTCCCGCCATTGCTCCGGGGTCGCGACGCCGGTTCCGTCGGCGGCGACCAGCGGGTCGGGCAGGGTGTAGGCGGGGACCTTGGCTTCGTCGTAATTATAGCCGGCGGGCTGGGCGGAGAGGACGGCGGCGGCCGCGAAGAGCAGGGTGAGGATGCGCACGCTGGTATCTTAGCGAGCGGGGACGGGCGCTGCGACCTAGCCCCGCGATGGATTTAGAAATCGCCGGGATTGGCGTACGAGGCGCCAGAGGGGCAAGGAACTGCAGCGAACGGCGGCGGCGAGGAACGGGAAAGGCTTTCTCACTAAGATCTCCTGGCACTTAGCTTTTTGACGACCGCTTGTAACTTTCCGGTCTTGGCAGAGTATTGTCAGTGTGCCGCAGCATGCCAAAGCGGCGGGATTTGACGAAGTCTGGCAGAAGCATGCCGACGCAGTCTTCCGCTTCAGTCTGTTTCTGAGCGGTGAGCGCGGTACGGCGCAGGACATCGTCTCGGAGACGTTCCTGCGGCTTTGGACGGCGTGGGACCGCGTGGAGCCGGTCACTCTCAGGTCCTATCTCTTCACGATCGCCCGCAACATTTACCTGACTCAGCTCAAGTCGCGGCGCCATGAAGACGAGCTTCCCGCGGAGCTTCCTGCGTCGGAAGAACCGGTCCGCCAAGCCGAGGCGCGCGACGAGTTGCGGTTCACTCTCGCTGCAATTCAGCGGCTGCCTGAGGTTGACCGTTCCGCTCTCACCCTCCGCGTCTACGAGGGATTGCCGTACGAGGAGATCGCTCGTTTGTTGTCGATCCCCGTCTCGACAGCCAAGGTCAAAGTTCATCGAGCTCGGCTGACGCTGGCGCAACAGCGTCCCAGGAGTATCAAACATGCGTGAAATCACTCCCGCCATCATTCAAGATCTGTTGCCTGTCTACCTAGCCGGCGACGCCAGCGAGGACACACGCCGCGTAATCGAGGAAGGTCTCGAAAGCGACCCCGCACTGCGCGAGCTGCTCAACGCCCTTTCCCAACCGGCCGCTGACGCAGCCCCGGCGGATGAGCTCGCCGTCGCTGAATGGCAATCAGTACAACGCACGCGGGATTTGCTCCGCCGCCGCAACCTGAGTCTCGCTCTGGCAGCCGCGTTGACGGTGTTGCTGGGGGCGGCGATTGTCGTTGATGGCGGTTTGTTGTCGCCCTTGCGGGACTACCTGCCGCCGGCCATTCTGCTCTACAGCCTCACTTTGGCGTCGTGGGCGTCCTTTCTGGCGACCTGCCGTTCCCTGGCGCCAACCGGATTGGCGCCGCCGATCGGTCCCCGTGGCTATCGAGTGCGACTGTGCTGGGGAATCGTTGGATACTCTCTGGGATTCCTTGGCGGCGTCATTCTGGACGCTTTGACGGGTTGGGGGGATGCGCCGATCTGGATAGGGGTTGTGGGCGGTCTGGCAGCATGGGCTCTTGGAGAGCGTTGGCGACAGATCCCGCGCCCGGACGAAATCGAGCCACCGATCACGCTTTTTGACAAATCGTGACAGGCGCCAAGCCGGCGCTTAGCGAGCGGGGACGGGCGCCGCGACCCGCCCCCGCGATGGATCTAAAAGTCGCCGGCGTTGGCGTAGGGCCGGCACCATAGCGTGACCTGGATGGTCACGGCCTTGAACCAGGCCTGGAACATCGCCTCGGTCTCGTCGGGCGAGCGCCCGGCGCGCTCCAGAAACGGCCGAATCGTCGCCGTGATCGGATAGATAAAGGCAATCAGATACCGCATGGGGATATGCGCCGCGGCCTCGACGCCGTCCGTGCGGTTCTTCTTCAGGCGGTGGTGGCGAAGCGCGATCTCTTCCTGGTAATTCAGCCACTCCTGGTCCCATGGCCTTTGGCACGTGTCGAGAATCCATTGGCCGAAGCGCTTGCGCACGGCGGCCAGGTAGCCCGCGATGGGTTGGCCCTGCGCGTCGGCGAAGTAGCGCACCAAGTGCGGATGTGCGGCGACAAAGCCGTACCACACGTCGAGCACGTCCTCGACTTGCGGCGCCAGAGCCTCGCCGGCTTGGGCCAGGGCGCTGCGGTCGGCGTCGGTGAAGAGCACGGATTGCTGGAGCAGGTCCAGATCCTGCAACGTGACGGGAGAGGCCGGCAGCGCGGGGTCCGAGTAGTTGTATCCGGGGATGGATGGGGCGGTCATGAAGGTCCTCCTATCGGGCTATAGATAGTATCGAGACGATACTATCTATAGCGGGCCACATCCTCGGCTCCGTTGTCAAGGCAGTATCGAATCGATACTATAAGAAAAATGAACGTCCACGCCGTCCATGAGTTGCTGGAGCGGCTGTCGAACCTGTTGCGCGCCGAGGAGCGGGAAGTCGGTCGCCGTGCGAGGCTCCAGCCGGCGCAGCTCGGCGCGTTGCTGTATTTGGCGCGTTGCAACCGCTACAGCAACACCCCGGCCGCGGTGACCGACTATCTGGGCGTGACCAAAGGAACGGCCTCGCAAACGCTGATGACGCTGGAGCGACGGGGCCTTCTGGAGAAGTTTCTGGACGAGGATGACCGCCGGGTGGTGCGCTTGCGGCTGACAACGGCGGGGCGCGACTTGGTGGCTCAAGCGTTGCCTCCGCCAGGCTTTCAAACCGCGCTGGCGGGCGCTGCCGGGGAGCTTGAGCCGGCGTTGAGCGGGCTTTTGGGCCGTTGGCTGCGTGTGCGGGGGGGGCGTAGCTTTGGGGTTTGCCGGAGCTGCCGGCATCTGCTGCGCGAGGGAACCGGTTTCCGCTGCGGCTTGGTCGGCGAACCGCTGGCGTTGGCCGAGACGGAGAGAATCTGTCGCGAGCATGAGGCCGCGTAAGCTGCGGAGGCCCCCGCTCGGTCACTCCGTGATGACGCGATCTCCCGAGGCGGAATTAGCCTTGCGCCCTGTTTTCCAGCGGCGCCGGCTCATCGGTCCGCGCCAGGAGTTGCTTGTCCCAAGTGGCGTTAACCCGCTCGGCGCCGGCCATTTTCGCCAGGAAGGCGTCGTTGGTGAACTGCTCGATCCAGCGGCGGACCTTTTCGGCGCCGGCGATCGGCCGGATCACTTTGCGGCGGCCGTTGTCGAGCGCCAACTCGAGCATGCCAAAGTCGAAGTAGCGGCCCATCGAGTCCTGTTTCAGCTCGACCTTGTGGATCTCCTCAAAGCGGATCACCCGGTCGACCGAGCCGATGAGACCCTCGGTCAGGATCAACCCCTTGTTGGTGACCACATACTCGGTGGCCATGCGGCGGAAGGCGACAAGCACGAAGCCCACGACGCCGAGAAACATCAGGGCGAAAGGTAAGGCCGCCATCGCCATGTTGATGAAGCTCGTCAGGAACAGCACGGTCAGGCAGGCGCCGTATATCAGCAGGATCGCCGGCCAGCGATAGACCATCCAATGCAACCCGGTGCGCTCGAGGATCTCCTCGCCGGGTTCCATCAGCCCCTTGATTCGCTGCTCCTTCCCAACCATTTCTCAACCTAAGTCTACCGCCGGCGCCCCGTCCCATTCGGGGTTCCAGGGGCTGTAAGGCGTCTTAGTGATAAAATACCGGCGGAGAATTGACGTGCGTCTCGGGTTAGTCACTTACAACATCGCCAAGGACTGGAGCGTGGAGCAGATCATCGAATCGCTCGCCAAAGCGCGCTTCGAAGCGGTTGAGCTGCGCAGCACGCACGCTCACGGCGTGGAGCCGGGGCTGCCGGAAGCGAAAGTGCGGCAGGTCCGCGACCAGTTCGCCCGCGGCAAGGTCCGGCTGCTGAGCCTCGGCTCGGCGTGCGAATACCATTCCCCCGAGGCGGCCGTGCGCGAGAAGAACGTCGAGGAGACCAAAGCTTTTTTGGAGCTCGCTCACGATTTGGGCGCCTGGGGCGTGAAGGTGCGTCCCAACGGGCTGCCCGACGGAGTGCCTGAAGCGACGACCATCGGACGCATCGGAGAAGCGCTGCGCGCCTGCGGCGCCGCCGGTGAGCGTTTCGGCGTGGAGGTTTGGGTCGAGGTCCACGGCCGCCAGACGCAGGAGCCGCGCCGGATGCGCGCCATCATGGACGCCTGCGGTCATCCCAACGTCGGCGTCTGCTGGAATTGCAACCCCACCGACATCCAGAACGGCTCGATCCGCGAAGGGTTCGACCTGCTCAAGGACCACATCCGCAACGTCCATATCCACGACCTGATCGAGTACCCCTATCGCGAGCTCTTCTCGCTGCTGCGGGATATCCGTTACGAGCGCTATCTGCTGCTTGAAACTCCGGCCAGTTGCGAGCCCGAGCGCTTCCTGGCCAACTACCACGCCCACTTCCACGAACTGCTGCGGCCCTGATGAGCCCGCCCGCCGACAATGCGCCGGACGGGCTGGCGGCTTCGCACACTCCGGCGGCGATACGGCGCCGACTGGAGCGGCGCGACGGCGCCGGCTATCTGCGGGACTTCGTCTTAGGAGCGGTGGACGGCACGGTGACGACGTTTGCGGTAGTCGCGGGCGTGGCCGGCGCCGGCCTGTCGAGCACGGTCATCATCATCCTCGGGACGGCGAATTTGTTGGCGGACGGCTTCAGCATGGCTGCCGGGAATTTTCTGGGCGCCCGCGCCGATGAGCAATTTCGAAAGAAACTGCGGCGGATGGAGGAGCGGCACATCGCGCACCATCCGGAAGGCGAGGAAGAGGAGATTCGCCAGATCTTTCACCTCAAGGGCTTTGAGGGCGAGGACCTGGAGCGAGCTGTCGCCACCATTACGGCCAATCGTGAGCGCTGGATCGAAACGATGCTGGTGGAAGAGCACGGGCTTGCGACCAAGGGACCCTCGCCCTGGAAAGCGGCTTCCGCTACCTTTGTCGCCTTCGTCGTGGTGGGCGCGACTCCGCTACTACCCTACCTCAGCGGTTTGCTGGGGCGGCCCGTGGAGCAGCAGTTTGAGTGGAGCTCGGCGCTAACGGCCGGGGCGTTCTTCCTGACCGGCGCCCTCAAGAGCCGCTTCGTTGGTGAAAGCTGGTGGGTCTCCGGCCTGGAAACGCTGGCGCTGGGCGGCGCCGCTGCGACGCTGGCCTACGCGGTCGGAGCGGCGCTAGGCGGCCTAGCCCACTAAGCTCCCGGATCAACCGATCAACCGATCAACGGGCCAAACCGCCTCACTCCCCGCCGCGCGAGCGGCTGGGCCGCAGCGGCGAGCCGGGCATGAAGGTTCCTCGCCGTTCGGACGACGCACATTGTACGCGATAGTGATACTCGGTTCCGGGCTGAGCGCCTTCGATCACGACAAAGCGCTCGGACCCCGCTCCGGAATCCCTCGTGCGTACAAAGTCCACGAACCGGGCGTCGGGTGAAAAGTCCACCACGCAGCTCTCGCCCGCGGCCGTTCGGTAGCTGAGCGTGGACGATCCGCTGGAGTCCTGGCGCGCCTCCAGGTTCGACAGCGTTCCCTGTACGGCCTCCAGCGCGTCCACGTCGGCGCCGGGTCCGCCCATCGAGGCTTCCGGATAGCGGAGATTCCCCTCGTCCGGGAACACTTGGCGAAAGCGCTCCCACGCGGTTTGGCCGTCCACACAGACGACCTCGGGAAAGCCTTTGTAGTAGGTCTCGCAGTTCTGCTTGGTGAAGTTGACGTTGCCGCCGGAGCCATAGCTCTCCGGGTTGGAGGAGTCGCGCACGCCGGGCAGGATCAAGTTGCGGGCGAAGCTGGACCTGGGGTCGGGGTTGGGGGTCTGCGTAAAGTAGCCGTTAAAGATGTCGGACGGCGAGCCCTGCGCCGCCGGCACGATCCCGCCTACTTGATTGGAAGGCGTCATGCCGCCGTAGCCGTTGTCATGGTTGTGCGTGAAGATGTTGTCGGTGACGTTGACCCCGCCGCTGCGGCCGCCGGCGTATCTGAAGGTCCAGGGACCGCGGCCGCGGTTGTCGAAGACGGTGTTGTGGGTGACGGTGAGGTCTTCGATCGAGCCGCTGATCATCAGGAAGTAGCCGCCGAAATTGGTCGATTTCTGTCGGCCGTTGATCCCTGAGGGCGCGCTTCGCATGGTGTGGAAGTCAATGCTTTCAAAGACGTTGTTGTGAATGAGCACGCGCTCGGTGGGCGATGCTGTCATGCCGGCCAGGCGGTGCTCGGTCGGCATCTGAATGCCGCTGCTGATGCGTCGGAACGTGTTGTTGGAGATCTCGATGTCGGAGACCTCATTGCCGGCGACATCGCCCACCGGGTAGAGCGCAATGGCCGGGCCGGTCGGCGTGAAGTCAGCCCAGCCTCCGTCCACCACGTTGCCCGCAAAACGGAAACGGATGCCGCGCTTGAGCTCCAGCACGTGCCGCATGGCGTAATACCGGCCGTTTGAGAGCTCGTGCCCGGCGATGTATTCGTCGTCGATGCGGAAGGTGTTTCTTGAGATCACCACGTCGCTAGGCGTCATCTCCTCGGTTTTGCGCCCCGGCTGGGAGAACAGCGTGATTCCGACGCAATTGAGGAAAGTATTGTTCGAGACGGTCACGCGGGCGGCGTCAGCGAACTCGAGCGCCTGCGAGCTCGCCAGGTTGAAGCCGGCCATTCCGGGGTCGGGCAGGCCGGAGGCGGGGTTGAGCGGGCGCCAGGAGCTGATATTCTGAAAATGGCTGTTGAGGATAGCGCTGTCCTGGGCCGCCAACGTAAAGCCGCGCTGGTAACGCAGCGGAAAGCCGCCGCCGTCGACGATGCTGCGGTCCAGCACAAGCCGTTGGTTGCCCGAGCCAAACGAGATCATCGAGCGGCGGTAGTGGGGATCTTGAACCAGGAACCCGCCGGTGAATGGTTGGCCGCCGCCGTCGAGGTAGTCAAACCGCACCTCGGTGTCGCTCATGACGGTATAGACGTGGCTGCCGTCAACGCGGCCCGTTCCGCCGATCTGAACCAAGGCGTAGAGGGTGGCGTCGCCGCAGCCCTCGGTGCAGTTGCCCTTCGGGGCGCTGCGCACCTGGAGCCGGTTGGGAACTCCGCCGTCGACCCCCCAGAATCCATTGAGCCCCGGCATGGAGGAGTTTTCAATTCGCACCAGGTGGCCGGAGCGAATGCCCGCAAACTCGCCGGCGGCGGAAATCAGGTTGATGCCTTCCTTGCGCAGGATCTTTGCGGTTTGCGGGTCCTGGAGCCCGTGGGGGCCGGCTGTGCGGCAAACAAGCGGTTTGCCGCCGGAGCAACTCTCCAGCGGAATGAAGGCTGCGTTGACCACGTGGCCCGTGCCCGGCTGGTAGGTTTCCGCCAGGGAAGTCTGCCTGAGCAACAGCTCTCGCGGCGACATCACGTGCGGGCGATGGATGCGATTGACCTGAGGCGCGCCCCTCATTCCGGAGACGCCTACGTTCACCAGCTCGCCGAACTCGATGTCGCGGTCCACGGTCAGGACCACGCCGCCGCGATCGTTTCGCGCATCGACAATCTTGTAGACGTCGGGCTTGAACTCCTCAAACGGCAGCGGCGCGAACCGAATGCCGACGAACCGCCAGCCATGCGAACAAGGGTTTTGGTCTTGCTGGCAATGCTTAATGTCAAAAACCGCTTCCAACCAGCGGGAGACATTGGGAGGCGGGGACAGGGTCGCCATCGCCGAAATGTAGCTGGGCGAGATGCGCGATCCCACGGGCGGCAGCTTGTCATCGGGGGCGGAGGTGCGCACCACAACCGTGCCGGGGCCGGACTTCGCCGGCGCACGGAACGAGCCGACGCAGGTGGCGCCGGCGGGGATGATGACCTCGTGGTTGAGCGACGAGTCGGCCGCGGCGGCCTCTTGCAGAATCTCCTCGAAGTTCGTGCAGCGGTTGGCCGCGTTCACCGCCACCCGGAAAGATTTGCCGGTGATAGCCGGCATGGGCAGGTCGGCTTGCGCCGGCGGATGCGGCAGGACCGACGAAGGGCCGGGGTTCGCTCCGGTGCGGAAATGCGGCGGCTCGTTGGCCGCTCCGCAGGCAAAGCCGACAAACGTCTTGGCGTCCGAGCACTGCCAATCCCCCACGCTCTTGGCCTCGCGGCTGATCGTCGGCCGAAAATAATAGATGCTGTCCGGGGCCAGCCCCCCGATCGTCGTACGAAGATGCTTCTTATTCGGAGTAGCTCGGATGGTCGGCGTGCGATAGCCAAGCTTGCGGTCAGGACCGTATTCCACCCCGATGTCAGCAACGGAGCTGACGTTGTAGTGGACAGTAATCTGCACGCGGCTGTGGCTGACTCGTTCGAATTGGATGGACTGAATACCTTCGCCCGCGGGGGCGGGCTCTTGGGCTAAAGCGCCGACGCCGAAGGCCAGGGCGACAAGCGCGCAGCGGATGCCTGGGTTTGTCAACTTGCTGCTATTGTAGCGGCGCCACCTCCGACGCTCAGACTAGATCGAAGCTCCGACCGACCTCCGGGATCGTAACGGGCAGGGAAAAGCGGTTCTCGATCGCGGCCGCCAGCGCTTCAGACTGCTCCGCCTCGCCGTGGACCAGGAAGACGCGTTTCAGGCTCCGGCTCATTGGTTCCAGCCAAGCCAGCAACTCCCGCTGATCGGCGTGAGCGCTGAGCTCGTTGAGCTTGAACACCTCCGCCCGCAACGGAATTCTGTCGCCGAAAATCGGCACCTCGTCCCAGCGCTCCAACAGCTTGCGGCCCAGCGTATGCTCCGCCTGAAAACCGGTGATCAGAACCGCGTTGCGGGGATTGGCGACGTTGTTGCGCAGATGATGGAGCACGCGGCCCGCTTCGCACATGCCCGAGGCCGCGATCACAATGTAGGGGTAGGGAATCTCGTTAAGGCCCTTGGACTCCTCTACATCGCGCACATAGCGTAGCCGGTCGAAGGCGAAGGGCTCGCGGCGATCCAGCAGATAGGCGCGAGTTTCGGCGTCGTAACACTCCGGGTGCGAGCCATAGATAACCGTCGCGTTGACGGCCAGCGGGCTGTCCACGTAAACTGGAACACGGGGGAGCTTGCCGGCGTTTTCGAGCTCGTTGAGCAACAACACAAGCTGTTGCGTCCGGCCGACCGCGAAGGCCGGCACGATCAAACGGCCGCCGCGCCCGGCGACCCGCCGAACAATCTCGGTCAACCGCCGCCGCACGTCCTGGTCGCGACGGTGCAGACGGCCGCCGTAGGTGCTCTCCATGATCAGGTAGTCGGCCTGTTTGGGCGGGTCGGGGTCGCGGATGATCGGTAGCCCAGGCCGTCCGATGTCTCCGGAGAACACGAGCCGAACAGGGTTGGTTCCATTGCGCAGGTGAAGTAGGATGCTCGACGAGCCGAGGATGTGACCGGCGTCGTAGCTTTCGAAGCTGAGCCGTTCGCTCAAGGGAGTGGGTGTTTTATAATCCACGGCTTGGAACAGCTTCAGCGCCCGCTCGGCGTCTTCCTTGGTGTAGAGCGGCTCAACGAGATTGCCGTCATAGCCGGGATCGACCTTGCGACGGCGGTCGCGGCGGCGGTTGAGGTATTCGGCGTCCTTCTCCTGGATAAACGCGGAATCCGGCAACATCGCCCCGCAGAGGTCGACCGTCGCGGGCGTCGAGTAGATCGGACCCGAGTAGCCGCCGCGAACCAGCGACGGCAGGTTGCCGCTGTGGTCAATGTGGGCGTGCGAGAGGATGACCTGGGTGGCCGACTCGGGAGGAAACGCGAACTTGCGGTTGCGCTCCCGCGCCTCGGCGCGCCGGCCCTGGAACAGCCCACAGTCGAGCAGAATGCGCTCGCCGTCGACATCGATCTGGTGCAGGGAGCCGGTCACCGTGCCAACGCCACCGCGAAAAGTCAGCTTCATCAAACCGCCTATTGTGGCAGAAGGCCGTTGGCTCCTGTAGGGGCGGCCGGAAGGCCGCCCAAGGCCGGTTGAGTTTCGGGCATTGTGCGGTTTTGGGCGGCCTTCCGGCCGCCCCTACAGGCTGTGGCAGATGGTGCAGGCGGTCTCGCGCGGGTACAGCAGGTGGGCGTCCGCCGTGGAGCCGTGCGCGTTGTGGCACAGGCCGCACTGCTCGAGCTGATGCTTGGGGTGCGGATGGCTGGCGGTGTACTGCTCGTCGGTGTGGCAGGCGAAGCAGTCGCCGCTAAACCGGAAAGTCCCGCGGCGGCTTACGGCATGGCACTGGGAGCACTGGTTGAGCTCAAAGCCGGGATGCGGCCGAAACGCCTCAAAACCGGCCGGAACGCCGTCGCCCACAAAGAATTTCGCCTCTTGGCGCCCGCCTTCCCAGATCAGCGCCAGGGTGTGCTCGCCGGCTTCGACCTCGATCTCGGCGTGCAGCACGTCGGGGAAGGGCCGCTCGGCCTCAATGGCTTTTCCATCGATCTCCAGCCGCCCGTCGGGGGCCGCTGCGACGACCTTCACCGGTCCGGTCGGGTAGGCGGCGCCGTCGGTGGGCCGCATCAGCTTGGCTTGCTCGACGGCGAAAAGGGCCGGGAGGGCGAGGATTGCCAGTAGGGGCGGCCAGAAGGCCGCCCAAAACGCAGCGGGCGTCGAGCTGCAACTGGTGTTGGGCGACCTTCCGGCCGCCCCTATGCTGCGGTCTTGATCGTGCAAAGGCGTTTTCATGATAGCCCAGCGGGCTGCTCGCGCAGGCGCGTCCACGTTTGCTGAAACACCGCCGGCTCCGGGGCGCGAAGCTCCAGCGGTTCGCCGGAATCAGGATCCGGCAGGCGCAGGCTCGCGGCGTGCAGAAACAGCCGCTCGGCGGGCTTCGCTCCATAAACCTCGTCGCCCAGGATCGCGTGGCCGATGTGGGCGCAGTGGATACGAAGCTGGTTGGTTCGACCGGTCACCGGCTCAAGCTCCACGAGCGTATGTTCCGGCCCTCTCTCCAGCACGCGCAGACGGCTGACGGCGGGTTTGCCTGACTTGGTCACGCGCCAGTGCGGCGCCGTCTCGGAGACGCGCGCGATTGGAGCCTCGATTTCGAGTCGGCCCTCGCGGATCGCGCCGTCCACAATCGCCAGATAGCGCTTTTCAAACAGCCCCCGCGCCAGCGACTTGCCCAGCGCCCGGCCCGCCTCCGCAGTCCGCGCCGCCACAACCAAGCCAGACGTCGCCTGATCGAGCCGGTGAACCAGCACGGGCCGCACGACCGGGCTTTCGGGCTGGTTCCAAAGCGCGGCCAAGCCGTTGAGCAGCGTGCCGCTCTTTACCTTCAAAGTTGGATGCACGAGCAGCCCGGCGGGCTTGTCGACGGCGATCCAGCCGGGAGCTTCGCGGACGATGGTGAGGTCCATCGGCTCCGGCCGCATCGCCGAGGGCCTGGATTCATCGAGCGCGGCCTCGACGCGGTCGCCAACCGACAGCTTCAGGCCCGCCCGCGCCCGGACGCCATTCACCCACACGGCCCCGTCCCGGATGGCCGCCCGAATCTGCATCCGGCTCAGCGTCCCCACCCGCTCAAAGAGAAACTGATCCACCCGCACCCGCGCTTGCTCCCCGCTGACGAGGAACAACTGCTCACCGCTCACTGGCTACCGAAACGCCCCGGGCCCGGTGAGCTCATAGTCGCGAATCCGCACCAGCTTGCGGTCAATGTCGTCGATGGATGCCACGCCGGCCATGCCCATGTCCAGCGCCAGCTCGGTCTGCAGCAGGGTCATCACGCGCGCCACGCCCTCTTCGCCGTACAGCGTCATGCCCCATAGGTAGGGCCGCGCGATCCCGGCGGCCTTGGCGCCCAATGCGAGCGCCTTGAGCACGTCGGAGCCGCGCCGAAAGCCGCCGTCCACCAGCACGTCGATCTTGCCGTTGGCGGCCTCCACACATTCAGGGAGCGCTTCGATCGGGCCGCCCACATGGTCAAGCTGCCGTGCGCCGTGGCTGGAGACCACGACGCCGTCCACGCCCACCTCGACGGACTTGGCCGTATCCTCGGCCGTCAGCACGCCCTTGATGATGATCTTCAGGTCGGTCATGTCCCGCAGGATCTTCACGTCCTCCCAGGTCGGTGTGGGGAAGGCGAGCCGCGGGTAGTTGCCGGTCACCCAGGCCTGCTCGCCCTCTTGGTAGATCAGATTGCCCTGGGCGTCGCGCGGCACACCCTCGTCGCACCAGCGGCGCACGAACTTGTTGTGGATCGAACGCTCGCGATGCGAGACATGGACGATGTCTACCGTGAAGCAGATGCCCGTGGCCCCCATGTCTTCGAGCTTGTCGACGAAGTTTTCCATCGTCGCCTTGCTGCGCAGGTGGGAGCCGGTGGTCAGCATCCACCAGTTCTTGGGCGCGTCCGCCGAGGCGAGGTAGTCGTCAACGCCGCCGTTGGAGATGTACATGCAACCGAGCTTGGCCGCCGCCTTGGCGACTTCGAGCTCGCCGCCGGAGCGGAAGCAGTTTTTGCCGCCCGAGGGGTCGAAGAAGATCGGGAAGGGCAGGTCTTGTCCCAGCACCTCGCTCTTCAGGTCGATGGTCTGGACGTCGGTCAAGAACCGCGGCCGGATGATGATGCGGTTGAAGGCGCGACGGGCGTCGTCGAGGGCGACCTCGTCGGAGGCGCCTTCGGCCAGATAGTCCCAGGCGACCGGGTCGAGGTACTCCTTGGCGGCCTTGGCGAAGTCGAAGGTGTTGAACAGGTCTTCGATCGGCGGCGGCTTGTTGCCTTGAAAGCCTTCCTTGGCCGCGGCCTCGGCGATGTCCTTGAACAGCGGCGAAGCCAAGAAGAAGCCCGCGAGGCCTTGCAGCGCCGCCCGGCGGGAGGTGGGCGTCCGAGCCCAGGGCGCGGGAATCCGATCGTTAGGGTCAGTCACCGCTTGGGACGATAGCACCGGCGCGGCGAGCGCGTAGATGGCCCTCGCTAGAGCGCGCCGCCCAGCGGCGCCAGCGACCGCCGAAGTTTCTGTAGGCCGCTGCGAATACGGGTCTTGACCGTCCCAATCGGCAGCCGAAGATGCTCGGCGATCTCGCTGTGGCTCAAGCCGCCGAAAAACGCCAGCTCGACCGCCTGCCGCTTTTCTGAATCGAGCTCGTCCATCGCCGCCGCGATGACCGCTCGCCGGCTGCCGGCCTCGGCCACGGCTTCAGGGTCCGGGGACTGGTCGGAAATCTGCCGATACTCTTCCGGCAG
>CAYOPA010000083.1:0-14702 GCA_964405625.1 uncultured Bryobacterales bacterium | reverse complement strand
CGGGGCCGTGGGCGGCTTGATTGGAGCGCTCGTCGGCATGGGCATTCCCGAGTACGAGGCCAAGCGCTACGAAGGCCGGGTCAAGGACGGCGGCGTGCTGCTCTCGGTGCATTGCGACACCTCCGGCGAGATCACCCGCGCGAAGGAAGTGCTGAAGGAGACCGGCGCTGAAGACATCGCCTCCAGCGGCGAAGAGGGCGTCCGCTCGCACGACCAAGACCCCGAAGTTGTCACGGCAAGGTAGATTCCGCTTGGCTTGCTGAGCCGTCGGCCGTCTTCGATGGCGAGGGCGGCCGGCGCCATCGGCGGCTACGCCTGGGGCTTGCGGTTTCGCTGCCAAACCAACCGTAGCCCCTCCAGCGTTAAGTGCTCGTCGATCTCCTGGACGTAAGCCGACGATGGGCAGAGCGTATACGCTTGTCCCCCCGTGCCGACGATTCTTGTCTCCGGCCCAAGCTCCTCCACCAGCCGCTTCAAGATGCCGTCCAGCAGCCCCAAAGAGCCATGGAAGAGCCCCGAACGCAATGCATCCACCGTGTTTGAGCCGATCAAGTGGTCGGGTTCGCTAATGTCGATCTGCGGCAGCCGCGCTGTTCGTTGGAATAGCGCTTCAGCAGCCACGGCAACGCCGGGACACAGCAGGCCGCCCAGATACGCGCCGTCCTTGGAGATCACGTCGAAGTTGATCGCCGTGCCAAAATCCACCGCCACGCACGGCCCGCCGTAGCGCGCATACGCTGCCACGGAGTTCACCAGCCGGTCGGCGCCAACCTCGCTGGGCGTGTCGATTTGGATGCGCAGGCCCGTGTCCGTGGTCGAATCGACGAACAGCGGCGTCTGTTGGAAGTAGCGCTCGCTCATGCGCCGCAGCGAGTCATCCAGGCGCGGCACCACTGACGAGATGACGATGCCGTCGATCTCGCTGAAGCGCAAATCGGCCAACGACAGCAGGTTGCGGAACAGCACGCCCCAGCCGTCCACTGTCTGGGAGCGGTCCGTGTTCAGCCGCCAGTGGCCGACGAGCTCGTCGCCGCGAAAAACGCCCAGCGTCAGATTGGTATTGCCGACATCGACCGCGAAGAGCATGACGGGCTTCGCCTAGAACCGCATGCCGGTAAAGCCGCCGTCCACGTAGATCTCGGCGCCGGTAATGAACTGTCCGGCCTTGCGGGCGCACAACAGCAGCGTGGCGCCGATCAACTCCTCAGGCTCCCCGAAGCGCGCCATGGGCGTCTGCGCCATGATCTTCTCCACGCGGTCCGGCGCCAGGATTTTGCGGTTCTGCTCGGCGGGGAAGAAGCCGGGGCAGAGGCAGTTCACCCGCACGCCGCGCGTGGCGTACTCGCGGGCGACGTTCTTGGTGTAGTTGAGCACGGCCGCTTTGGAAGCCGAGTAGGCGAAGACCTTCGACAGCGGCAGGTGCGAGGTGACGCTGCCGATGTTGAGGATCGAGCCGCCCTCGACCTGCGCCGCCATGACGGGCGCGAAGAGCTGACAACCCAGGTGGGTGGCCGTCAGGTTGGTGTCGAGCACGCGGTCCCACTTGTCGTCGGGGATCTCTTCATACGGCGTGGCGTCGTTGACGCCGGCGCAGTTGACGAGCACGTCGATGCGGCCGTGGGCCGTCATCGTGTCGTCGCGCAAGGCAGTGATCGACTCGCGCGAGGTGACGTCGACGGCGTGGAAGGAAGCTTTGCCGCCGAGCGCTTCGATGGCGTCGACCCGCTCCTGGCCGCGCTCGGGCGATCGTCCGGCGACGACGACGTGCGCGCCGGCCCGAGCCAGCCCGTCGCACAGCGCCCCGCCGAGCACGCCCGTGCCTCCAATGACGACGGCGACCTGGCCGTCAAAGCCGAACAGCGAATGCAGATAGTCTTGCGATGCCATGAGAACCCATGATTGTCGCATCGCAGGCGCTTCAGGCGCTATGAACCGAACCCCACACGTCAGTGTGGCGCCGGAAATCGCAACAATTCAGTCGTCAATCCCAAACAGCGGCCGGCGGATGTTCTTGTAGGTGAAGTTCTTCGGGTTCACATCCGTTGCGCCGCGAGAGTTGACCTCGACGATCTTGGCCGCGTACGGCTCGTAGGCCGCACGAGGCGCCGTGGTGCCCTTGGCCACCAGGATGCGCATGCGCTCCGGGTAGACGCCGTTGCTCACGATCTGGTGGATGCTGTTGGGGCTGGTGGGCCGGTTGGTCAGCAGCAGCAGGTTGGGCAGGTCGCGCGTCGAGCCTTCCACCTCGATCACCGCCGTCAGGCCCGTGCTCTTGTAGCGCCCGCCGCCATGGCGAATCTCCGTCTCGACATACTCTCCCAGGTTCAACGACTTCACGCGGCCCTTGATGCGCACCGAGTCGCCGTGGATGTTGTCCGTCTTGCCGCCGACCGGCTGGTCGAACTCGGCGCCGACGCCGGCGTCAAAAGCCGCCTTGTTGGCCGACTCGTCGGAAATCACCACCACCCAGCCCTGGGCCTTCTGCTTGAGCAGCTCGGCCAGAATAAACGTACCGTCGCCGGCCGAGCCGCCGCCAATGTTGTCGCCGGTGTCCATCAGCACCACCGGGAACTCCGTGCTTGCCATCGCCTCGCGGACGGCCGTCGCCGGATCGGGCGACTTGAGAACTGTCTGGTCGCGGATGGCCCAGAGCATGTCCGCCAGACGCTGGGCCTCGCGCTCGGCGAGCTCGGGGTCGTTGTCGGTGATGACAATGGCGCTGGGACCAATCGCCTCAATGTCGGACCACTGGTAGCCGCCGGGCGCGCTGGCCGCTAGAATTTTTGGGTTCTCACGCTCCAGCCGCCGGCTCTCGTCGGTGATCGGCTTGAAGGGCGGCGCGAAGGTGTTCTGGAAGACGAGGTTGACGATCATGGGCGGCTTAGCGATGCGCTGCACGGGTTTGATTTCGCCGCGCACCATGCCGGCGATGATTTTCGCCGCCTGGATGCCGCGCGCCTTGGTGTCGAGGTGCGGGTTGTCCTTATAGGTGATCAGCGCGTCGGTGTACTCGACGAGCTTGTGCGAGACGTTGGCGTGGAAGTCCTGCGTCATGACGATCGGAAAATCCCGGCCCATCGCCTGGCGAACCCGGCGCGCCACCTCTTCGTCGCCCTGTCCGTAGCCTTCGACGACCATCGCGCCGTGGTTGATCAAAATAACGCCGTCGTACGGCGGATTGGCGGTCTTGAGCGCCTCGATGGTCTTGTTGAGGACGTTGTCAAAGGACTTCTTCTCCACCATGCCCAAGAAGCCAGCGCCGCCCCGCACGATCGGGTAGAGGTCGACGCCCACTTCCTTGGCCGCTTCCACCACGCCCGACGCCACGGTGCTGGCCTTGGAGGCCTCCTCCATCCACTCCATGCGATCCGGCGGCGGCGACTCACGCATTGGCCGCAGGGCGGGGTAGAGCGAGTTGGACTCGGCGCTGAGGCCGCCGACGGCGATGCGGGGCCTTTTGACCTGCGCCGGCGCGATCGCCGCGGACACGATCACTAGAAGGGCTGCGAGTGGGAGAATCTGCTTCATGGTGGAGGGAACCTCCATTAACGATACGCGATAACTTCGATCTCGACGCGACAACCCTTCAGCGGGATGCCCGCCACGGCGACAGTGGCGCGCACGGGCGGCTCACCGCCGAAGCGGCCGCGGAAGACCTGGTTCATCTCGGCGAAGTCGTCGAGATCCTTCAGGAACACGATGCAACGCAGCACCTGCTGCATCGAGGAGCCCGCCTGGATCAAGCGCCGCTCGATGCTTTCCAGCACGCGCACGGTCTGCCCGGCCACGTCGGACGGCTTGTTGACGCCCGTGCCGGAGAGAAACACCAAGTCGCCCAGCGAGATCGCCGAGTTGTACAGCGGCGGTTCCTCCGGCTTTTTCCCGTTGCGATGGTGCACCTCTTTCGTGACTTTCCCGGCCGCGGTCGGCGCTTGCGCCGAAGAGGCCGCGGCCAATGGGCCGCCGAGCGGCGTCACCAGCAAGCGTCTGCGGGTGGAGGATTTCATCTCCGGCCTACTATAGCGGACCCGCCACGGCCGTCCGGATGGAGTTACAATGAGGGCCCAAAGTTGTGCGGGTCCCACATCGAATTTTCAGGCTTTGCGGCCTAGTCGTACTCGCGGGCGCGGGGCTCACGGCGCAGCCGTCCGACGCGGCGGCCGCGGACGCCCCGGAGTTGGACTACCTCTTCTTTCGCGAACAGGTCCAGCCGATCTTCCTGGCCAAACGGAGCGGTCACGCCCGGTGCGTAACCTGCCACACGCACCGCAGCCCGCCCCTGCAAGAGCTTTCACCCGGCGCCGAGACGTGGGACAACGAGCAGTCGCGCAAAAACTTCGAGGCTTGGAAGCTGTACGTGACGCCCGGCAAGCCGCTGGCGAGCCGCTTCCTGCTGCATCCGCTGGCGCACGAAGCCGGCGGCGATGCCTTCCATGCAGGCGGCAAGCACTGGAGCTCGCAGGCCCACCCGGAATGGCAGACCCTGGCCGCCTGGGTGCGCGGCCAGCGGCAGGGCGGCGTCGCAATCGGGACGGCGTCGGGCGGCGAGCGCCTGCTCCAATCCAACGCGGCCGGCGACAACATCCACGTCATCGACCCGGCGACTGATCAGATCGTCGGGTTGATCGCGGGCATTGAATCGCCGCACGGCGTGGCGATCTCGCCCGACGGCAAGCGGATCTACGCCAGCAACGAGGCCCTGAACACGCTGGACGTGGTGGATGTGAGGACGCTGGCGGTCTTCAAGCGCATTCCGCTCAGCGGCCGGCCGAACAACATCGACGTCGGCGTGGACGGCGCCAAGGTCTACGTCGGCATCCGGCAGGAGCCGGGAGCGGTGGACGTGATTGACGCGGTCGCGTTGACGTTCGACAAGAGCATCCCCGTTCACGGTCCGATTCACAACGTCTACGTCACCCCGGACGGCGCTCACCTGTTCGCCGGCTCGATTGAATCCAAGACGCTGAGCGTGGTGGATCTGGAACGCGAGTCGGTGGTGTGGACGGTGAAGCCTGGCGCGGGCGTGCGGCCGATGGTCATCACGAAGCGAGGGGACGGCTCCACTGGAAAGGTCTACATGCAGCTTTCGGACTTTCACGGCTTCGCGGTGGTTGATTTCGCCACGCGGCGGGAAGTCGAACGCATCGAGTTTCCCGAGCAGCCGGGCCTGCACAAAGAGACCGACACGCTGCAAGGTTCGCCGGCCCACGGGCTGGCGCTGAGCCCGGATCAGCGGGTGCTGTGGTCGACGAGCAAGTACTATGGAGCGGTTTACGCCTACGGCGTTCCGGCCGACTGCCGCCCCGACCGGCCCTGGCCCGAGGGCCGGAGCTGCGAGTGGGAAGTCCTCAAGGTGATCGAAGTCGGCCGCCACCCGGACTGGCTGGCGATGACCGAGGACGGCAAGAAACTCTACGTGGCTTTGGCGGGCGAGGACGCCACCGCCGTGGTGGATACGGAGACGATGGAGCTGGTCGGCAAGATTGCGGTGGGTAACGTACCCAAGCGCAATACCGTCGGCTTATTGACGAGATGAATGTGGCTGCGAACAAAACAGTAAGGCTGAGAGCGGCGACGGGCGGGGTTTTTTTGGCCGGTTTTGCGTTGGCGTTCTGGACGGCGATCCCGATGGTGGCCGCGCCGAGCCCCGTGCTCGAAAAACAGTTCGACGAGGTCGTCAAGCCGTTCGTGCAGCAGCACTGCGTGGGCTGCCATGGCGGCGAAAAGCCCGCCTCGCAGTTCAACATGGAGGTCTACTCCAGCATCCAGAGCGTGGTGGACGACCATCCCCATTGGGCGCTGGCGCTGGGCCGGCTGGAAGCCGGGGACATGCCGCCCAAGGGCATGCCGCAACCAGCGGACGACACCCGGCGGCAGGTCATCGATTGGATCAGGGCCCTGCGAATGGAGGAGGCGCGGCGCAACGCCGGCGATCCCGGTCCGGTGCTGGCCCGGCGGCTTAGCAACGCCGAGTACAACTACACGATCCGCGATTTGACTAGCGTGGACATGCGCCCGACCCGCGAGTTCCCCATTGATCCGGCCAACCTGGCCGGTTTTGACAACTCCGGCGAGTCGCTGACCATGTCGCCGTCACTGCTGAATAAGTATTTGCAGACGGCGCGCGAGATCAGCGAGAAGATGGTGCTCACGCCCGCGGGCTTCGACTTTGCGCCGCACCCGATGCTGGTGGAGACGGACCGGGAAAAGTACGCCATCCGCAGGATTGTCGATTTCTACCAAAGGCAGCCGACCGACTACGCCGACTACTTTGAAGCGGCCTGGCGCTACAAACACCGCGCCGCGCTCAAGCAGCCGAACGCCTCGCTGGAAGGTTTGGCCGCCGACTCCGGGCTGAGCGCGAAGTACCTCCCGATGGTCTGGAACGTTCTGGAAGGGAGCGATCTCGAGGAGGTCGGGCCGATCGCCAAGCTGCGCGGCCTGTGGCGCGCGTTGCCGGCGCCGGGCGCCGGGGCGGCCGCGGTGGTTCGCGCGCAGTGCGTGAAGATGCGAGACTTCGTGGTCGAGATTCGGCGGCACACGGCTCGGCAGTTCGCGGCGCCGACGGTGAAGGGCCTCAGCCCGTGGTCGCAACCGCTGATCAACTGGAAATACGATCAGTTCGCGTCCCACCGCCGCGATTTCGACCGCACCGCGCTGCGGGAGAAGAGCCAACCGGAGCCGGAGCTGCCGGAGATTCCGCCCTATCCGGGTTTGGGCCGCGAATCAGCCCCGAGGGCGATGGCGTTGCAGATGCACGACCGGGCCGGCAATCCCGACCTGGTCATCCCCGACGGCCGGCGCGAGCGCTACGAGAAGGCGTTCGCACAACTGAGCGACGTCTTCCCCGACGCCTTCTACATTAGCGAGCGCGGTCGCTTTTACCCCGATGATTCGGCTGACAAGGGCCGCTTCCTCAGCGCCGGGTTCCACAACGTGATGGGCTACTATCGCGATGACACGCCGCTGAAGGAACTGATTCTGGACGAAGAAGGCAACCGCGAGCTCGAAGCGCTGTGGGATGAGTTCGATTTTATTGCCGACTACACGGGCCGCACCTGGGTGCAGTATTACTTCAACCAGAGCGGCGAGGTCAGCGGCCGGGGCCGTGAGTCGGGCACGGAGCGTCCGTCCGATGCGGCCGTGAGCGGCTCGGACGTGATCTTTGGGTTGCGCGACGTTTATCTGGCGAAGGCCTTTGAGGATCCCGACAATGACCCGATCGCCGCGGAAGCGATCCGCGTCCACTTTCACAAGGTGGACGACGCACTGCGGCGTGTCGAGCGGATGCGCGAGGAGGCTCAGCCGCTGCACCTGGAGGCGCTGCTGAAGTTCGCTTCGCGCGCCTACCGCCGGCCTTTGGCCAAAGAGGAGTCCGACGCGCTGCTGACGCACTACCGCAAGCTCCGCGACAAGACCGGGCTGACGCACGAGGAAGCGGTGCGCGACTCGATCGTGACGGTGTTGATGTCGCCGGACTTTCTCTATCGAATGGATTTGGTGGACGGGTTCGCGGCCGACCGCGTTGCGGCCAAGCCGGCGCCGAAGGCGGGCGCCTCCATCGGCCAGCCGCTGTCGCCGTTCGCGCTGGCGAGCCGCCTGAGCTACTTCCTGTGGTCGAGCATGCCGGACGACGAGTTGCTGGCGAAGGCCGCCGACGGCTCGATCCTGCGCCCCGAAGTTTTGAAGGCGCAGACCAGGCGAATGTTGGCCGACGAGCGCGTGCGCGGGCTGGTGGCGGAGTTTGCCGGTAACTGGCTGGAATTTCGGCGCTTTGAGCAGTACAATTCGGTGGATCGGGACCGCTTCCCGGGCTTTGACAATGCGCTGCGAACCGCCATGTTCGAGGAGCCGTTGCGATTGATTGAGCACGCCCTGCGGACCGACCGCTCGACCCTGGACCTCATCTATGGCACGGACACGTTCGTCAATCCCGTGCTCGCGCGACACTACGGCATGCCGCAGGGCCGATCCGGCGACGAGACGAAGTGGGTTCATGTGGAGGACGCCGCCCGCTACGGACGCGGAGGATTGCTGCCGATGGCGGTCTTTTTGACACAGAGCTCGCCGGGGCTGCGGACCAGCCCCGTGAAGCGGGGTTACTGGATGGTGCGCCGCATTTTGGGCGAGGAGATTCCGCCGCCGCCGCCGGTCGTGCCGGAGCTTCCGGCCGACGAGACGAAGTCCGACCTGCCGCTGCCGGAGATGCTGGCCAAGCATCGCGAGAATCCGCTGTGCGCCTCCTGCCACGCCCGCTTTGACTCGTTCGGGCTTGCGTTTGAGGGCTACGGCCCGGCGGGCGAGCGGCGCGACAACGATCTGGCGGGCCGGCTGGTGGACGTGGTGGCCGAGTTCCCCGGCGGCGATGTCGGCGAAGGCCTCGAAGGCGTGCGGGACTACATCCGCGCCCGCCGCCAGGACGATTATCTAGACAACCTGACCCGGAAGCTGTTGGCGTTTTCGCTGAGCCGCTCGCTCCAACTTTCCGACGAGCTCCTCATTGAGCAGGCCGCGGCGAAGCTGAAGGAAAACGACTTCCGGTTCTCCGCCCTTTTTGAATCCATCGTAACCAGCCCGCAGTTCTTGAACCGGCGGGCGTTTGACCCCGCCGATACGGCGAGCTCCGCAACCGACCGAGGTGAGTAAGATGCCGAAGAATACCGCACAGAGCCCCAATCCCAAGATTTCGCGCCGGACCGTGCTGCGCGGCGCGGGAGTCGCCATGGCGCTGCCGTGGATGGAGTCGTTGGCCGTCGCGGCCGCGACGAACAATCCGCCGGCCGCGTTCCCCAAGCGCTTCGGCGTGGTCTTCATGGGCAACGGCATCAATGAGAATCACTGGAGCGCCGAAGGCGCCGGCGCCGACATGAAGCTCAGCAAGACGCTATCGGTGCTCGAGCCGCTCAAGCACAAGATCAACGTCATCGACGGCCTGTTCAACAAGGCGTCCACGGGGCAGGGGATTCACCCGGCGCAGACGGGCAACCTGCTCTCCGGCGCGCAGATCCAGAAGGGCGCCGTGTTGCGCTCGGGCGTGTCGATCGATCAGGTGATCGCCAATCACGTCGGCCAGGACACGCCGCAGTCGAGCCTGGTGCTGGCCTGCGAGCAGCCAATGACGGGTTACCACGAGACGAACTTCTCGCTGGCCTACAGCTCGCACATCTCCTGGCAGAGCCCGGACTCGCCGGTGCCGGTGGAGGTCTACCCGTCGCTGGCGTTTGACAACCTGTTTGAGAACCGCGGCAGCCTGCGAAACATGAGCGTGCTGGACCGCGTCCGGGATCGCACGCAGACCCTCACCGGCCAGATCAGCTCGGCGGACCGCGCCAAGCTCGATGAGTACTTGACCAGCGTCCGCGAGGTGGAAAAGCGCGTGGAGAGCATGCGCAAGAGCATGGACCAGGCCGAGGACAAGGCCAAGGGCTCCAACAAGCCGCTGTTCACCATGGACCGGCCCGAGAACGGCCTGCCCGAGGACTTGCAGGATCACTCGCGGCTGATGTGCGACATCATCGCCCTGGCATTCCAAACCGATCGTACGCGGGTGGCGAGCTTGCTGATTTCGCGCGATCTGTCGGCGATGTACTATCCGTTCCTCGGCGTGAAGGAAGGCCACCACGCCGCCTCGCACGACAACCTCTCCGACGGCTACGAGCGCATTTCGCGCTTCCACGTCAGCCAGTTCGCCTACCTGGCGCAAAAACTCGACAGGATGCCGGAGGGCGAAGGCACGGTGCTGGACAACTCCTGCCTGATGTTCCTGTCAAACCTCTGGGTGGGCCGCACCCATGACAATACCCGTCTGCCGCTGGTGCTGGCCGGCGGCCTGGGCGGCTCCCTGGAGACGGGACGAACGATGAGCTACCTGGGCCAGTCGGACGACAGCCGCAAGATGTGCGCCTTGTACCTGTCGCTGCTGGAGCGTTTCGGCGTGGAGGCGGACAGCTTCGGAGACGCCGAGGCGCCGCTGGCGATCTAGCCGCGGCCGGAAGTTTCAGGCTCGAATGTCCGGACCAGTTGGAGGGGTTTCGGCTCGGATTCGAGCGAAACCCCCTGGAAACAGGAGCGGAATTCTTTTCGTTTTCAATGGGATTTTGTGGATACGGATCGGTCCAGACGACGGAGGTGGACCCGGTCGATCGCTTGGAAGTTATTGAAGCGAAACGCCCTGAGGCCGCGGCGTCGGCCGTGGGGCGGATCGGGCGGGGCCGGCTCGCATCCGCGGCCGGCCGATCTCGCAATGATCAGCATTGACAACGCTGGAATCGCCTTGGTACCAGTAAAAAGGTACTGCTTCTCGCCATCCTGGGCGAGAAGAAAACGGCGGTAGCGTGTCTTGTCGCCGCATTGCCGTTGGGTCCTCGCAGGCGTCTCGCGGCGTAGGGATCCACGAATCTCACGAATCCTTTGAAACTAGCGACTTCGATCGTAGGTAATGTGATGACTGGGGCGTTGAGCCGAGTGTTCAACGCCCTGGGACCCGTTATCCTGCTACCCTTGATGGTCCGAGCATGGGGGACGGAACTCTATGGCGAGTGGTTGATACTGACAGCCGTGCCCGCCGCCATTATGATGGCTCCGGACTTCGGCTTGGTTGCCGCGGTCGTCAATCGTATTGCATTTCTCTCGGCTCAGGGTCGCGATCAAGAAGGCATCAGACTATATCGCAGCTCAGGGTTTATCCTAACCGTACTCTCAGGATGCTACATCTTCCTGGGTCCGGTCGCCGCATACTGGGTGAACTGGTCGGTTGTAGGGTTGTCAACCATCACTCAGAGCAGCGCGGCGGCAATTGTGGGCTGGTCGTGTCTGCAGATATTCTTCGTACAGCAAGCCGGGTTGGTGGCGGCCGTTTACCGGACCGTCCGGCGGAATCCTCGGGTGGGCCTCATCGACAGCCTGGGCGCGGCGGGGACTATCGGCGCCGGAGTGGCGGTTGTTCTTTCTGGTGGTGGTCCGGTCCAATGCGCCGTGGCCTTTGCGGCCGCGAGGGGTATCTTGTTGCTGGTCCTGCTGGTTGACGCCTCTCGGATTCGTCCCGACTACGCGTTCTCCTTCGAAGGCGTCTCGTGGAGGATCGTTCGTCCTCAATTCACTCCCGGACTTGGGCACGCGGGCTCGCGGCTCGCAAGGTTGATTCAAGATCAGGGCAGTCTGATCATACTAGGAGCCTTGCTGGGGCCGACGGCCGTGGCCACCTTTCAAGCCCTGCGGGTCCTGTCGAACTCGATTAAGAGTATCTTCACCCTTCTGGGTGGCTCCGTCCGAATCGAGCTCGCGGCTTTGCTGGGAGAAAGCCGCCCGACCATGGTCCAACGTCTGCTAGTGCGCAACTTCCAACTCGGCGCCATTGCGTCGCTTGGCGCCATCGTGCTTGTGCTGTTCGCGGGCGACAGGATTCATCACTGGTGGTTGGGGGGGCGCGTGGAATACATCCCTATGCTGATGCATCTGCTGCTCCTCTCCCTTCTTCCTTTCGTCTATGGACAGACGTTTGGCCTGTTTCTCTCGGCGAGTAATCGGATACACCGTGCTGTGCTGCCGCTGGTAGGGGCGGCTATTCTTTCGTCGGCTTGCCTAGCGATAGCGTCGGCCGTCATCGGTGTTACGGGCGCTGGAGTAGCCACTATATGTTGGGAACTAGCATCCGCGACTATTCTGTCCAAGGTCGCTCTTTCAGAGAAGACGCTCACCGCGACCTATTTTCGGGAGTGTTTGAACATCCATTCCCTCATGGGCGACCTGAAGATCTTGTCATCGGCTGCCCTTTCTCGGCTGGGCCGCAGCGCTGCTAGGGCCTAGGCCGCTACTGGACAATTTAAAGAGCGTTTGCAGATTACATAAGGGTATAAAGTGGTATGGCCAACTGAAATAACGCCGCTTCTACTCGTCGCCGGCGTCGCCACGCTTGTCATAGCGTTCTTGCTCACGCCGGGACGAGGCTTTGGGCGCACGGCGACTTTGCAATTTGGTAGCGTTGCGTTCTTCTGGATTGGCTACCACTTGTCGCCTCTCTCGTCGTACTTGACAGGAGAGATATGGGAAACCTACTTGTTGGCGCCCGATTGGATCGACGAGGGTCTCTTGTTCTCGTTGCTCTGTTGCTGGGCCTGCATAATTGGCTACCGATTACGAAATGGCAATAGCCGTCGAACTGCCAACCTGCGATTCCCGGCGATCAGCTTCCCGCGGGTAGCGCCGTCACACGTCGTTGTCCTGGCGGTGGTGTGTGTGATTTCCTTTGTTACAATCGTGGGTGGCCCCGAGGAAGTATGGTATGCCTCGTATGTTCGGGGGGAGGGGCAGTTCGACGAACGGGATATGCTCGGTAAAGCCCTCCACATGCTGCGGGTTGTAAACACTGCCCTGGCTATCATGACGGCGATGATGGGGTCTCTGGCCATCGTGCAGAAGGGTGGAGGCGTTGCATCGAAGTTGTCGGGTTGGGCGGCAGTGTTGGTTTCCAGCCTACATGTGCTCCATAAACTAAGTCGAGCATCCGGTTTCGCCTTCGTAATCTTGGGCCTGTTGAATTTGATGGTCCGGGGCCGGCGTAAGATGGGATTCACTATTGGGTGCGGTGTGTTGGCGATTGTGATGGGTTTGATTGGATTATATGGACGGAGTAAACACCCCGTGGGCCTTGGGGGCTATCTTGATGCTATTGCTCATTTCGACGAGCTCGGGATAGGAGGAGGAGATAGTACGGAGCGTGTGAGGAATCCGGTTGACGCGATGGCGGCGTGGACCCGAAGGGCGGATACCCGTCGTGATGAGCCGAGTGGGACTGTGAATTTAATGCTCACCTGGGGTTTGAACCTCCATCCGCTTCCCAGCGAGTTGCTGCCCATGCCTAGTGTGGGCGTACCTCTGAGACTGGTAATGGGAAGGGGTGACAGTGTAGGGCTTACAACTCCCGCCTTCGGAGAGCTTTACTATGCATTCGGGCGGTGGGGCGCCCTGTGGCTTTTAGGTGTGGGCTACCTGTTCGCGTTTTTCGAAAGGCTTCCGAAGACTTTGCCCGGGGGCCTGGGGTTGGCTTGCTGGGGGTTGGCCCTCACGAGTCTGCCGATTGGTCTGCACAACGGTGGGCGCGCGATGACGAGACCGCTATTCTACGGTATCGTGCTGTATTGGGTGGGTCGCTGGTGGTCCGGCTGGCGAAGTTTGCGTAGCACGGCGGCCTCTCGGTCGCCCGGTACGGCCTCCCGTTTGACGCACGCACACCGACGATCAGCGACCGGTATTTTATGACGAGTCGAGAGCTCAATCCTATTTGCAGCTACAGCCTTGCCCAACTCGCGGCGTGAACGCACCATGCGGTCCCTCGGGTCCTTGCCGGCGAGGGGCAGCAGGATTGCCGGTGATCACAACTGCAAACTGCGGGAGTGTTGCTCGCGATGGGGTTGATGGCTTTCTTGTACCCATCCGAGATGGAAAGGCGATTGCGAAGCGGTTGGAAGAGTTAGCTACGACTCCGGATTTGCTTGCGCGGTTGTCCACAAACGCTCTTGCTACGGCAGCGGATCATACGATCCACCGGTACGGTGAACGGCTATTGGAGGCTTTGAGCTTATGTCACAGGTAGTTCAAATTCGCGGTGAGATGCCGACTCTACGTGAGCGGGCGGGCGCTCTGTACGAAAATCTAACGCGACGGGCGATCCTGTACGGCGCCTCGGTAGCCTTGCCTGTCTACTTGATCAACGAGTATCCCAAATCGGGCGGCACTTGGGTGGGCCAAATGGTTAGCAGCGCCCTGGGGCTGCCGTTTCCGAGAAATCAAGTACCGCCGCTCCGTACCGCGGTCTTCCATGGCCACTATCTATCGCCACTCGGCCTTCGGCGCGTGATCACGGTCTGGCGAGACGGCAGAGATGTCATGGTATCGTACTATTTCCACCATCACCGGAGATCGCAGACCATGGCTAACAAGGTTCGCCGAGTGCTTGCGTTCCCGGACCCTGAGGATGTCGCTTCGAATCTTCCCATCATGATAGAGCGTTGCTTTTCAAAGCCGGTTAGTCCCCCATTTTCCTGGTCTGACTTTGCGAAGACGTGGTGGGGAAGAAAGGGGGCGGTGCCAGTTCGGTATGAGGATTTGCGGGTGGATACAGCAAAGGAATTGAGGCGAGTGATCCATGAGCTGAGTGGTAAAGAGTTAGACCACGAGAAGGCCGAGACTATTGCCGCCGAGTTCTCATTTGAGCGGCAGACCGGTCGAGCGCCAGGTACTGAAGATCGGCAGCAATTTCAGCGTAAGGGGATCGTCGGTGACTGGAAAAACTACTTTAATCGTGAGGCTAGGCAAGTATTTGATTACTATGCCGGCGATGAGCTAATAAGGTTGGGGTACGAAACGGACCACGAGTGGGTGATTGGCGACTAAATGGTTATGGTGGATCGCATTCAATGCGAGCTTCGGGCAGCGAGGCGGCCAGTCCGAATGGACGCCGTGATCGATCTCCAATGCCCGCCGCGAGGTTGGACGCCGAGCGGTGCGGTTCGCGGTGAGCATTCGTCGTCCTACTGAGGATTACCCTAAGTGCACGTAACGATGCTTACCAGCTCCGTTTCCCGGCGAGCCGGCGGGCTGTTTTTCAGTGTCCGCCGACTGGCCGAGTCCGTTCAGGCGGTGAGTGGAGTTGGCGAAGTTGAAGTCCTGGGCCTGCGTGACCACGACACAGCGGAAGACCTGGA
>CAYOPA010000082.1:0-14713 GCA_964405625.1 uncultured Bryobacterales bacterium | reverse complement strand
GCACAGAATGAAGGTCATCAGCGCGTACATGTTGCGCATCCCGAAGGCCATCAGAACGCCGCCCACGGCCAAGCCGGCGAGGGCGGGCCATTGGAAGTTGCGCCGAAGGCTCTCAAACGAGGTCTTGCGCCAGGCGAACAGCGGCCCCACGCCCGTCAGCAGCAACAGCAGCAGGCCGATGGGAATGTTGACGCGGTTGAAGAACGGCGGCCCGACCGAGATCTTCTCGCCCGACACGGCCTCGCTGATGACCGGAAACAGCGTGCCCCACAGCACCGCGAAGCAGCTCGCCAGCAGGATAACGTTGTTGAACAGGAAGCTGGACTCGCGCGACAGCACCGCGTCGAGCTTGGCCTCGCTCTTGAGGAACTCCAGCCGGGTCAGGATCAGGTAGGCCGTCAGCGCAATGCCGATCGTCAGGAACCAGACGAAGTAGTCGCCGATGTTCGACTGCGCGAAAGCATGCACCGAGCTCACCAGCCCCGAGCGCGTCAGCATCGTCCCGAAGATGCACAGGAAGAACGTGCCGGAGACCAGCACGATGTTCCAGACCTTCAGCATGCCCTTCTTTTCCTGCATCATCACCGAGTGCAGGAAGGCCGTGCCGGTGATCCAGGGCAGCAGCGAGGCGTTCTCAACCGGGTCCCAGCCCCAGTAGCCGCCCCAGCCCAGCACCGCGTAGGCCCAGCGCATGCCCAGCAGCACGCCGATCGACTGGAACATCCAGGTGATCATCGTCCAGATGCGCGTGGTGTGGATCCAGCGATCGCCCGGCTGCTTGGTAATCAAAGACGCGATCGCAAAGGCGAACGGCACCATGAAGCCCACATAGCCGAGGTACAGCATCGGCGGATGGATCGCCATGATGGGATGTTGCAGCAGTGGATTCAAGCCGTTGCCGTCGGCCAGGGCCGTGATCTGCGGGCCGGCCATGAGCACCTTGAAGGGGTTGGCCTGGAAGTGGACAATCCCCATGAAGAAGGCCACCACCGACATCTGGATGGCGATCACATAGGCGATCATGCTGGCGTGGCGCTTGCGCGCGGTGTAGACCGAGACGAAAGCATAGGTGATGGCGATCCAACTCCAGAACAGCAGCGAGCCTTCCTGCCCGCCCCACCAAGCGGAGAACTTGTAGATCAGCGGCTGTTCGGCGCTCGAATACGAGGCCACGTAGCTGAGGCTGAAGTCGTTGGTCAGGATCGCGTACAGCAGCGTGAAGGAGGCGCAGCTCGTCAGCAGCCAGGCGGTCATCACGGCGCGCTGCGCGCTGGCTTCCAGGAAGGGTTTTCGCGCGATCTTGCCCACCAGCGCGGCCAGTATCGAATAGACCGACACAATCAGCGCCAACAGAACCGCGAGATAACCTAGGTTTTGCATAAGCCCTCAAGGTTGCGGCGTAGCCGGCCGAATCTCAGCCGCTTCGCACGCCGCCTGCTCTCACACTAGTCGGTGGTCGAGCTGACCATCGGCGCCGGCGCCGACTCGTAGCTCGGCGATGCTCCCTCGCCGGGCTCGACTTCGTATTTGGAGGCGCATTTGGCCTGGATCTTCTGGGCCTCAAATACGCCGTCCGAGCGCATCTTACCGTCGCACAGCGCCTGGGCGCGGTCGCGGAAGGTGTCAGGCAGCGGGTCCTGGCCGGTGTAGATCACGCTCAGGGTGCGCGCCGGAGCGCCTTCGTCGGCCTGCTCGATGGTGAACTCCACGCTGTCGCCGTTGCGCACGATCGAGTTGGGGACCACGTCACCGCCGACGCGAATCCGCTTTGCAGCCGCTTCCTGCATGCCTTCGAGCTCGGCGATCGTGACGTAGTACGTCGCCGCCTCGTTGATGCCGTCCATCGCCAGCCAGCCCAGCGACGCCACAATCGCCACCGTCAGCGCTCCGAACTTGATTTTTGGGTTCATCGTCGTAATCTCCCGCGCCTGCCTGCCCCTCAGTATAGACCCTTCACACGGCTGTAACAGCTTGCAGCGGCTCACGATAACGCCAGGCGAAAGCGATAGGCGTGAATGTGCATCCGCTTTCGGAAATAGAAGCGGTGAGCAGCACAGCGCTGCACCCCGGAGTCTAGTTGAAGCTCGGTCAGCCCCAACCGCTCCCCATATTCGACGAGCCAGTCGAACATGGCGTTTCCGTAGCCCTTGGAACGGTCCGATTCCGCGGTGGAGAGGTCGTCCACATAGAGCACATCGCCATAAGCGAGGTGGCGCAGCGCCCGGAAGCCGGCGACGCAGCGTACGGCCGGGTCGCCCTCCTTCCGGAGCGCGGCCAGCCGGTAGCCTGACTCGGCCTGCACGCGAACCCGCTCCACAAAATTCTCGCGAACCAGGTGCGACCGCAGAAAGGCCATGGTCTCAAAGCAATCGGCGATCTGCTCGTCAGTCTCGGCCAGTTCAATCCGAAGCGGCATCGAACCAGATTAGAGCAACCGGGCCGGCCAGCGCGATCAGCCCTTGAGCAGCTTGGCCGTGGTGATCGCCTGGCCCAGGTGACGCTGGGTGTGTTCGGCCAGATGCACCAGCAGCCCGAGGACCGACGACGGCAACTGCTTGCGGCCGATGTAGCGCGGCTCGTACAGCGTAGCCGGGTCGATGGTCCTCAGCAGCGCCTCCGAGGCGGCCAGAGCCGCGTCCACGCCGTCGAGCAACACCGCCAGCCGGCCCTCCGGCGTTGATTCGGCCTTGAGCACGGCGATCTGCTCCGGACTGACCTGCCCGCCCATCAGGTAAGTCGTCAGCCGGTCCACGCTGCCGGCGATGTGGCGCAACTGGAAGCCCAGCGTCGGGATCGACCCGAGATTGCGCCAGACGGCGTCGTCCGCCACGCCTTCGGTATGGGTCCGCAGGTCCTCGCGAACCTGTTGGAAGCTGTGCAGCACGGGTTGAATCAGCGGTGCGGCGTCGGCGACGGGTCCGCGCAGCCAGGGTTCGGGGAGAGCGCTCATGTCATCCAGGCTAGCGATGTTTTGTTCCGTACGGCGCTGTTTCCAGGTCTGCTAGCCTTGAAATTCGCTCCCATGTCTTTTCGTTGCCTTCTCTTGGCCTTCCTTGCGACGGCGCTCCCGGCCGCGGCGCAGCAGACCTTCACCGAGGTGGACGGGCTCTTGTCGGTGGAAGCCGAAAGCTTCGCCGCGCGCTTTCCCTCCACCTACGCCGCCTACCAATTCGTCCACACCTGGGAATACGTGGCTGACCTGCCGGGTCCGGCCAACACCGGCTCCAGCGGCGGCGCCTGGATGGAATCCCTGCCCGACGAGACGGGCGAGGACGGGATCGGGCCGCATGTTCCCGAGGGAACCGAGGGCGCCCGGATGGACTACAACATCTGGATCAATCAGCCCGGAACCTACTACGTCTGGGTGCGCGGAAAGGCGAAGGGCGCCGAATCCAACGGCGTCCACGTCGGGCTCAACGGTCAGCTTGGGGGAGCCCAGGGGATTTCGGGCTTTTTCGCGATCAATGTGTGGACTTGGGAGAGCCTGCGCCGCAACTTCGCCAAAGCGACGATCCAGGTCGACCAGCCCGGCGCCCACACGCTCAACGTCTGGAACCGCGACGACGGCTTCAAGTGCGACAAGATCGTGCTGGCCCGCGATATTGACTACATCCCAACCGGCCAAGGTCCCCCGGAGAGCCTCGCCAACCAAGGAACCCTGCTGATCAGCCCAGGCTCGATTCCGGTCGCAACCGAGCGCGTAGCTTTCGACCTCACGTTTACAACGACCCAGGGCGTCGGACCCTTCAGTTGGTCGGTCGAAGGCTCCCTGCCGCCGGGACTAACGCTGGACGGGCCGACGGGAGTGCTCAGCGGCACGCCCACCCGCAGCGGCGAGTTCCCCTTCCTGGTCCGGGTGGCTGACAGCCGCGGCGAGCGTGGCGGACGCACCTACGTGATGAGGGTTTTGGCCGCGCCCTTGCAAATCATCAGTGAGTCGCCGGCTCCGCCCGCCATTCTCGGCCAACCCTACTCGTTCCAGATCGAGGCCATCGGTGGGACGCCGCCCTACATCTACCAGCAGCTCCGGGCCTATCCGCCGGGGCTGAGCATCAACACCTCCACCGGCGTGGTGTCGGGCGTCCCGCTCCAGCCGGGGCAGTTCACTTTTGCTGTTTTGTTGACGGACGCCGCAAAAACGGTCTCCGTGGAAAAAGTATTCGCCCTCACGGTCGTGGGCGACCCGGTGAGCATCGTCACGTCGGCGCGTCTGCCTCGCGCCACCGTCGGCGAGGAGTACGCGGCGCAGCTTGCCGCGGCGGGCGGCGCCGAGCCCTACGTTTGGAGCGCCGTCGGAGCGTTGCCGGAGGGTTTCGCGTTGAGCTCAAGCGGCCTGTTGACAGCGACTCCGACCGACGTGCTCGGCGAGGTCTCCTTCCGTGCGGCCGTTACGGACGCGCTATCGTCTCGGGTGGAGCGTGAGTTTTCGATGGTGGTCATGGCGCCGTTGGCGAGCGTCACGGCCGCCGGTTTCCGCGAAGGACCGCTGGCGCCGGATTCGATCGTCAGCGCCTTCGGGCTTGAGTTGGCGGAGGAGCAGGTCGCGGCGACGCAGCGTCCGCTGCCGGGTGAGCTCGCCGGGCGTCGCGTGCAGATCGTCGACAGCGCGGGGACTCGACGGCCCACTCTGCTGTTCTTCGTCTCACCGGGACAGATCAACTACTTGCTGCCGCCATTCATCGCGCCCGGACTCGGCACGATCGAGGTGTTGGACCCGGACAATCAAGTCGTCGCGTCCGGCCCGGCGGAAATCCAGCGCGTGGCGCCGCAATTGTTTGTCTTCACCGAAGGCGGAATTGTGGCGGGCTACGGCGTGCGCGTGGCGGGCGACGGCTCGCAGACGATCGAAGAGCTGGTGCGAGCGCTTCCCAACGGCTCACTGGTCCCGAACCCGCTGGCGCCCCTTGAAGAGTCCGAGCAACGCTACCTGGTAGTTTTTGGCACCGGCCTGCGGGCCGCGCTGCGACCGCCGACGGCGACCTTGGCCAAAACGCCCGTCCAGGTTCAATTCGCGGGGGCGCATCAAGAGTTCGACGGCTTGGACCAGGTCAACTTGGGCCCGCTTCCGACGCTTTCCGACGACGCGGCAGCACCGCAATTGATCCTGCAATTTGACGAAGGCCCGACGCACCCGGTAACTGTGCCGATGGCTCGCTGAGTGAGCCTACAACAGGCTCACCGAACGAATCGGCGATGTCATGATGCTGACCCTCTTGGGGTCGGTGAATTGCAGGCGCATCCCCGGCGCCAGATAACACTCCGGGATTCTGCTGTCGAGCCACTGGGTGCCGTGCAGCCGCACCCTCACCGGCTCGGGGCAGTAGCGCGGATGGCCGCTGATCTCCGCTTCGCCTTCGCCCAGGTTGCGGATGCGATAGATGCGGTTCGCCGTCTCGACCTGGACCGCGCGACCAGACGGCAGCCCGGACAGGAACACCCCGCCGTCGGAGCCGTCCGCGTCGCCCAGGTTGCGGCCCATCAACGAGCCGGCCTCGTTGCGTTCGGACTCGCTCACGGCGGTGATGCCGGCCAGGCCGACGACGATTCGGGTGGTGGATTCCATCAGGCGCGCTCCGGCCACATCATACATTAGGTCGGCTGTTTTGGCGAACCCTTTACATGGCGCCACCATAACAGGACCACCCCGGCGATCGGCGCGGCCAGAAAAGCGCCCAGCGGGCCGAGGAAGATCGCCCCGGCCAGGACCGCGAGGAAAACCAGCGCCGGGTGCAGCTTGAGGTGATGGCCGAGGATCTTGGGCGTCAAATAGAAGCCGTCCAGCGCTTGGCCCAGAGCCATTACCGCCAGCAGCCGCACCACCGCCCAATGGTCGCCCCCGGCCAGTACGGTCAGCAGCACCCCGCCGACGGCGCCGACCAGGAAGCCCAGATACGGAATCAACGTCAGCGACCCGACGAGCAGCCCTGAAGCCCACCACAGCGGGAGTTGGGCGAGATGGAAGCCGACCAGGTGGAAGACGGTCAGCAGCAGAGCGATCACGGCTTGGCCGCGTAGAAAGCTGAAGAACGTTCCAAAGGTCTGGTGGATGACCGGTCCAATGGAACGCCTTGCCATGAACCCTCATCTTAGGGCAGCGGCCTTAATTAGGCGCCCTCCATCTGCGAAACTGAAGGCTAGTATGGCCGAGTCGACCGTTACACACACCCGCACCCAAGAGCTGCTCGAGATCGAAGACCGCTGGGGCGCTCACAACTACCACCCGCTCGATGTCGTCGTCGAGCGGGCCGAGGGGCCGTGGGTCTACAGCGTCGATGGCGAGCGCTTTCTCGACTGCCTGAGCGCCTACTCGGCAGTCAACCAGGGCCATTGTCATCCGAAAATTCTGGCGACGCTGCAACAGCAGGCCTGCAAGGTAACGCTCACCTCGCGCGCCTTCCGCAACGACCAGCTCCCGCTGTTTTACAAGGAGCTCGCCGAGCTCTGCGGCCAGGAGATGGTCCTGCCGATGAACACCGGCGCCGAGGCCGTCGAATCGGCGATTAAGGCGGCGCGGCGCTGGGGCTATCGGCGCAAGGGCATTCCACAGGATCAGGCCGTCATCCTGACCTGCGAGGGCAATTTCCATGGCCGGACGACCACCATCGTCGGCTTCTCCAGCGATCCTGGCAGCAAGGACGGCTTCGGGCCGTTCACCCCCGGCTTTTTGCCCATCCCTTACGGCGACCTCGACGCGCTGGAGCGCGCCATTACGCCCAACACCGCCGCGCTGCTGATCGAGCCCATCCAGTGCGAGGCGGGCATCAACATTCCGCCCGCCGGCTACCTCAAGGGCGCCGAGGCGATCTGCCGCAAGCACAACGTGCTGCTGCTGCTAGACGAGATCCAGACCGGGCTGGGGCGGACAGGCAGAATGTTCTGCGCCGACCATGAAGGAGTCAAGCCCGACGCCTTCATCCTGGGCAAGGCGCTGTCGGGCGGCTTCTATCCGGTCTCGGCGGTGGTCGGCTCGCGCGAGCTGCTGGGCGTGTTTGACCCGGGCAGCCACGGCTCGACCTACGGCGGCAACCCCTTGGGCTGCGCGGTGGCGCGGACGGCCTTGAAGGTCTTGCAAGAAGAAGGGCTGGTGCGGCGCTCCGCCGAGCTCGGCGCATGGTTCCTGGCGGAGCTTCAGAAGATCGAGCACCCGCACATTCGCGAAATTCGTGGTCGCGGATTACTGATCGGTGTCGAAATGACGGTTCCCGCGCGTCGGACTTGCGAGCGGCTGAAAGACCTGGGCATGCTGTGCAAGGAAACCCACGACTACGTCATCCGGATCGCACCGCCGCTGGTGGTGACCAAGGAAGACCTGGCGTGGGCCGCCGCGCGCATGCGCATCGCCTTTGAGCAGTAGCTCATCTATTCGATCCGAAGAAAACAAGGAGAGCTTAACCATGGCTACAACAGCGGAAGTTGCAAATGATCTGGTCGCCCTTTGCCGAGAGGGCAAGTTCGACGAAGTGATCGCGAAGTATTACTCGGACAACATCGTCAGCATCGAGGCCTTCGCGATGGAGGGGATGCCGGCCCGCCAGGAGGGCATCGAGGCGATCAAGGGCAAGAACCAGTGGTGGGTGGAAAACCACGACATCCACGGCGTGAAGGTCGAAGGGCCGCTGGTCGGGGGCGACAAGTTCGCCGTAACGTTCGCGATTGACGCGACGTTCAAACCGAGCGGCCAGCGGATGACGATGGACGAGATGGCGGTCTATACAGTCACGGACGGCAAGATCGTGCAGGAAGAGTTCTTCTACGCGCCGGACCCGTCGATGGGCGGTTAGGCCCGATTCCTGGGGGCTCGTGGCGCAGGCGCCCCCGCTTGCCGTCGCGACCCCCAAGTCGAGGCCCTTGGGGCGAGCGGCCCGGCCTCACAGCGATCAACCAAGTCGGCGAGAACGGAATTTGGCCCTTTTTCAGGCGAAATTGTCAGAATGGGGCGACTCACAAGGAGCTAGTATTCCTTACCGTTGTACAAGCCCGCAACAAATTCTTCATAGCCGTTGTACATCAGCGTCGGGCGCTCTTCGCCCGTCGGAATCAGGCGGTCCGTGGCCTGCGACCAGCGAGGATGCGGCCTGGTCGGGTTCACATTCGAATACCAGCCGTATTCAGTCGGCCCCACCTTGCTCCACAGCGTCGGCGGGCGCTTGGAGGTGAATTCGATCTCCACGATCGACTTAATCGACTTCAGGCCGTACTTCCACGGAACGATCAGCCGGATCGGCGCGCCGTTCTGCTTGGGCAGCGGCTTGCCGTAGATGCCGGTGACGAACAGCGACAGCTCATTCATGCCCTCCTCGATGGTCAACGCCTCGTAGTAGGGCCAGGGGTAGTGCGGCTGCGATTTGATCCCCGGCATCTGCGCGGGCCGATTCACCGTCACCATGCGGATGAACTTGGCGTCGGGCTTGGGATCGACGGCTTTGATCAGATCGGAGATCAAGAAGCCCGTCCAAGGTACGGCCATCGCCCAGGTCTCCACGCAGCGGAAGCGGTAGAGGCGCTCTTCCAGCGGAAACATACGCACCAAGTCATCGACGTCGTAGGTCTTGGGCTTGTTGACAAGGCCGTGAACCTTCACCGTCCAAGGGTCGATCTCGAAGGGGCCGACCATATCCTTGACGCGCTGTTTGTCGAGGGTGAACTCGTAGAAGTTGTTGTAGCCGATGGCGACGGGTTCGGCGGTCAGCGGACGGTCGAGCGTGTATTTCGAGTTGCGCTTCGCGGGATAGAGCCCATCTCCAGCCGCCGCGAAGGCCTCGGCGGCGAGCGTTCCCATTCCCACGAAGCCCATGCCTTGCAGCAGGGTGCGGCGGTTGAGCCAGACCGACTCCGGCGCGGCCTCGCGCTCGGGGATCTGCCAGCTCTTGGGGGTCTTGATCAACATGGCGGTTCCTACTGTGAGATCGTAGCAGGCCGCTCGCGGGTTACACCTGGGTGGTCGCCATTCGCCATGTTCGGTGCGGCTCGAGGGCTGCTAACCTCAAGGGACCGTGGACTCGGATGTCATCCAGGCGCTTGTTCGGCGCGACGGCGCCAGATTTGTGGCCGAATGTGTGGAGCTGCCGCTCGGCCGGGAAGCCGACACGCTTGACGGCGCGATCCGCGATATCGAAGACGCCATCCGGCGTTACCTGCGCGCCAAGTCGGGCGAGGATCCAACGTTTCATCTGCTGGTTTCGCTATATTTCGGGCGGACCAGCCTGGCCGAGTCCTAACGATCGCGCGGTTCGGGAGGGATTTTCTGCATGGTTCGACAGGTGGGTCGCCCGGCTATCTTACTTTCGCTGCTACTGCTGGCGACCGCCGCAGCCTCGGCCCAAACCAAGCTGCTTCGCTATCCGGACCTGCACGGCGACGCCGTCGTCTTTGTCTACGCCGGCGACCTGTGGCGCGCTTCGGCTGCCGGCGGTACGGCTACCCGCCTGACCGCGCATCCCGGCCTGGAAGTTTTTCCGAAATTTTCGCCTGACGGCAAGTGGATCGCCTTCACCGGTCAGTACGACGGCGACGAGCAGGTCTACGTCATTCCGGCTACGGGCGGCGTCCCCAAGCAGCTCACCTGGTATCCGGCGCGCGGGCCGCTGCCGGACCGCTGGGGCTTCGATCATCAGGTGTTGGGCTGGTCGCCGGACTCGAAAAGCGTGCTCTTCCGCGGACAACGGGAGTACTGGGCGCCCAAGGACGGCCGGCTCTATACCGTCTCCATCGACGGCGGCTTGCCCCAGGCTTTGCCCATGCCGGTCTCCGGCGCCGGGACTTTTGCGCCCAACGGCAAGGACGTGCTCTATTCGCCGCTCTCCCGCGACTTCCGCACCTGGAAGCGCTACCAAGGCGGCTGGGCCCAGGACCTCTACATCTTCCATCCCGACACGAACGAGACCACGCGGGCGACCGACCATGTGCGCACCGAGCGCGACCCGATGTGGATGGGCGACAAGATCTACTTCGCCTCCGACCGCGACGGCACGCTCAACCTCTACGAGCTCGACCCCAAGACCAAGGGCGCCAAACAGCTCACCAAGTCGACCAAGTGGGACGTGCGCTGGCCGAGCGACGACGGCGACCGCCGCATCGTATACGAGCTCGACGGCGAGCTCGAAATCCTCGACGTGCGCAGCGGCAAGGCGACCAAGCTTTCGATCACGGCCCCGGACGACGGCCTCCACATGCGACCGGGCCGCATCTCCGCCGCCAAAAACATTGAAGACGCCGAGCTGAGCCCCAAGGGCGAGCGCGTTCTGTTCGTGGCGCGCGGCGACATTTTCACCGCCCCGGTCGAGAAAGGCCCGACGCGCAACCTGACCAACTCGTCCGACGCGCACGAGCGTTGGGCGCGCTGGTCGCCCGACGGCAAGAAGATCGCTTACGTCAGCGACAAGTCCGGCGAGGATCAGATCTGGGTGATCGACCAGGAGGGCCGCTCCGCGCCCGAGCAACTCACGAGCGGCCTGGCCGAGATGCTCTACGCGCCGGAGTGGTCGCCGGACGGTAAGCGCATCGCCTTTCCCGACAAGTCCGGCCGGCTCTACGTGCTGACGGTTGAAACCAAGCAGCTTGACGAGATCGCACGGGACACCTGGAGCCGAGTAAGTCACTACTCCTGGTCGCCCCGCGGCGGCCACCTTGCGTTCGCCCTGCAAATGACGGAGCGGACGCGCGCGCTGCACATCTGGAGCGCGGCCGACGGCCAGTTGCGCAGAGTCACCGGCGACCTGTTTGACGAGTGGGCTCCGGTCTGGGATGTCGAAGGCAAGTACCTCTACTACCTCAGCGACCGCACGTTCGCGCCGCAGATCTCGTCGGTGGAGTGGAACTTCGCCGGCAACCGCCAGACCGGCATTTTCGCGATGGCGCTGCGTAAGGACGTTCCGCATCCCTTCCCGCCGGAGAGCGACGAGGTGAAAATCGCCGAGGACGCCAAGTCCGACGGCGACAAGGACAAGAAGGAAGAAGCCAAGGACGAAGGCCCCATCGCGATTGATTTCGACGGCCTGGAGCAGCGCGTCGCAGCCTTGCCGGTGGAGGCCGACAACTACTCCGGCCTGGCGGCCAAGAAAGGCCACCTCGTCTACTTCAAGAGCCCGGCGTTTTACTACGGCCGAGGATCCGATTCGAAGCCCACGGTCGAGATCTTCTCGATGGAGAAGCGCAAGGCCGAAACCTTCCTGGACGATGTGAGCGCCTATGCGCTGTCGCGGGACGGCGAGAAAATCCTCATCCGCCAGGGCGGCTCGTGGGGCGTTTATGACGCCAAACCCGACGGCAAGGGCTCAAAGAAAGCCGTCTCCACCGGCGGTTTGATGCTCGATCGCGAGCCGGCGACCGAATGGCGCACGATTTTCGACGAGGTCTGGCGGCGCTACCGCGATTTCTTCTACGTCGACAACCTGCACGGCTACGACTGGCCGGCCCTGCGCGCACAGTACAAGCCCTGGCTGGACCACGTGGCGCACCGGCTGGACCTGAACTACGTGATCGGCGAGATGATCGCCGAGCTCAGCGTGGGTCACGCTTACATCGCGGGCGGGGACTTCGAAAAGCCCGAGCGGCCCAAGGTGGCCCTGCTTGGCGCCGAGATCGAAGCCGACGCTTCCGCCGGGCGCTATCGCATCGCAAAAATCCTGCCCGGCCAGAATGAGGAATCGAACTACCGCTCGCCGCTGACCGAAATCGGCGTGGAGGCCCGCGAAGGCGACTACCTGCTGGCCATCGACGGCGAAGAGCTCGCCCTCCAGGACAACCCCTACCGGCTGCTGCGCCACAAGCACGACCGCCCGGTGGAGTTGACCCTCAACGACCGGCCGACGCTCGAAGGCGCCCGCAAAACGACCTTCAAGCCGATCACCGACGAGTCGAGCCTGCGCTATCTGGCCTGGGTGACCGACAACCGCCGTAAGGTCGAGGAGGCGACCAACGGCGATGTCGGCTACCTCCACATCCCCGACATGGGCGCGGACGGCATCCGCGAGTTCATCAAGTATTTCTACCCGCAGATGCGCAAGAAGGGCCTGGTGGTCGATGTGCGCGGCAACGGCGGCGGTAACGTCTCGCAGATGATTCTGGGGCGGCTGGAGCGGCAGTTGCTGGGGACGCGATTCTCGCGCAACAGCGACCACGCCTCCACTTACCCAGAGACGGTGTTTGCGGGTCACTTGGTCTGTCTGATTAGCGAAAATTCGGCCTCGGACGGAGACATCTTCCCGGCTCGCTTCAAGAAAGCCGGGCTGGGGCCGGTGATCGGCAAACGCAGTTGGGGCGGCGTGATCGGCATCACCAACCGGGGCGACCTGCTCGACGGCGGCTCGGTCTTCGTGCCCGAGTTTGCGACGAACGACGTGGACGGCTCATGGATCATCGAGGGCTACGGAGTGGATCCGGACATCGAGGTGGACAATCCGCCGGCGGCCATCATCGCCGGGCGGGACCCGCAGCTTGAGCGGGGGATCGAGGTCTTGCAGCAGAAGATTCGCGATGACCCCCGCCCACTGCCCGCGCGGCCGGCGCCGCCGGTGAAGACGCCTTAGGCGGTTTGTCGATTACATCTTCGAGACGGGCTTTTTGGCCACTGCCGCCCACTGCCCGTCGGCCATTTTGATGGTCTTGGACTTGGCCTTGTCGAACATCTTCTTGGCGTCGGCGTTGGAGAACAGGTAAGTCTTGCCGTCGACGACCGTGAACAAAGTCGGGTCGGACTCAACCTTCATGCCCTGGGCCACGGCGGTTGCGCAATAGCCCTGGTACCGCGGCGCATACTTGGCCGGCATGGCGTCGAACATCTTCTTGGCGTCGGCGTTGACGAACAGGTAGTGCTGTCCGTCGTGATGGCTGGAATGGTCCGGGGATCCCTTAACGGCCTGGTTCATCTCGGCATAGGCCACCGGGCAGTAGCCGCCGATGGAAGGGGCGCTCTGCGCCACTAGCAGCGTGACCGCCAGCAGGGACAGCAGTAGGAATGTGGGGAAAGTAAAACGCTTCATGGATGGGGTCTCCTCTTGGTTGCGTGATTCTAGCCCTGGACGCGCTCGGTAATAGCCGAGCTGTCCAGAGGGCTTAATGATGAATTCCCCTCGCGGCGCCGGCGAGTCACTCCGTCGCGCTGAATCGTTACAGATGTTCCGGCGGGCTCCCCGGCTCTGCTATCGTGGCAGCGGTATGCTTCGACTCCTCACCGCCTTGTTGCTGGCCTCGGCCTCCGCTTTCGCGCAAACCCCAAACGACCCCGATCGATGGGAGCCGGACATGCGGGCCTTCGAGAAGAAGGACAAAGAGAATCCGCCGGCCAAGGGAGGGATCGTCTTTCTGGGCAGCTCCAGCATCCGGCGTTGGGACCTGCCAAAGTATTTTCCCGACCTGCCGCTGGTGAATCGCGGTTTCGGCGGCTCGGTCATCGCCGATTCCATCCGCTACTTCGACCGCATCGTCACGCCGCTCCAGCCCAAAACGGTCGTCCTCTACGCCGGCGACAACGACATCGGCCGAGGCATGACGGCGCAGGAAGTTTTCTCGGAGTACAAGCGCTTCGTGGCCAAGGCGCGGGGCAGCCTGCCCGAGGCGAAGATCGTCTTTATCGCCATCAAGCCGAGCATCCGCCGCCGGGCGATGCTGCTGACAGTGTCGGGCGCCAACCACCTCATCATGGAATACGCCCAGCGCGACCCCATGCTGGAGTTTGTGGACATCGCGACTCCGATGCTGGACGACGACGGCGAGCCGCGCCCCGCGCTCTACGTCGAAGACGGCCTGCACCTTTCGCCCGAGGGAGAAAAGCTCTGGGCGGGCATTCTGCGTCCCTACCTGAAATAGCCCTGTCGATCTTTGGAGAGCAACCCGCCAGGGATTTTGGAGAACGCGCGCGCCGGCCTGAGAGGCGATCTCGACGGTGCGTCGGTCGAACCGGAATCGACCACCACGATCTCGTCGCAAAAATCGAGCGAAGCCAACGCGCGGGGCAGGTTGGCTTCCTCGTTGAGCGTAATCAAGGTGGCGGCGATGCGCACGGCAACCGCAGGTTATCAGAACGCCCGCACGCGGGAGTGTTCCAGCCCTGGGGGCGACTTCAATGTCAGGAACGGAACCCGGTGGGCTAAGCTACGTGTGGAGTGATGGCGAGGCCACTTCGACAAGTCCTCGAAAACTTACGGGGCCGTGCCGCGCTAAGGAGTTTCGTAGTGGGAGGTGGCCTCTTGACTTGGCTGAGATGCCTACGCTGATCCAAAGAAGCTGCAGGGCTCCAATGGTGCATGCCGCTTGCGGCTAGCGTAACGGGTAGCAACGGAAACGGACGAAGCGATGTCTGACCTGACTTTCATCGAGAAGACGAAGCTTGAGAAGCTTTTCCAGATGGGCGGCGGTTACGTCTTGGACTTCTCGAACCGCAGCTTGGCCGAGTTCGTCGTCGAGAGTGCGGGTCGAGACATCTACGACGCGAAGTACGACTACGCCAGCGGCTCCAAGGCGAACCGGCTGCGGGCGTTGTGGGAGCAGGAGCCGAACCACCTCGTGGGCAAGCTGATCCACGACCTACTCGACTACTGTCGTCCGGCAACCGGCGACCCCGACCGGGACCGCCAGTTTGAGGAATGCGACCGCATCGCACGGCGCCTCCAGCAGAGTGCGCCTGTGGAAGCACTCGACGCGATCACAGCGGAGGGCAGCGAGCGAGGCTTCGAAGTCCTCGCGAGGGCCGTACGCGACTCCATCGAGAAGAACG
>CAYOPA010000081.1:0-14725 GCA_964405625.1 uncultured Bryobacterales bacterium | reverse complement strand
CGACTTATCGACAAAACTCGAGCTGATGTGTCACAGGGGTCGTGAGACCTTACATTTTGAGTTTTCTCGACTTTTTTCGCTATGCAAACTGAGAATCCGCGTGTCGCCGATTCGGGGTCGATCCTGCACTACCGATAGAATCCGCCAATCTGCCGCACACGCCCGGGGAGCCCGACGTGCATCGACTGACAGTCCTCTACAGCCTCCCGCCGGGAGCAGATGAGACCGCCTATATCGAATGGCGTCTTTCCGCGCACGCGGACTATCTGAAAACCATGCCCGGCGTAATTTGCGCGACCTTCGGCCGTGTACAGGACCAGTGGTCGAGCCGGGAGTCGGTCGAATATACCTTTCAGACTACCGTCGAGTGGCCGACGAAAGCAGCGTTCGAACAGGCGTTCTACAGCGACCAGGCGCAGGCGGACCTGAAGGAAAACCTGAAGAAACTCGGCGACTACACATTCATCGTCACCGAAGTGATTGCAGGCGGATAGCTCCCGCTGTTACCAGGAATCGGCAACCGTCGGCCAGGACTGCATCGCCTCGCCGCGGGTCTTCCTGGTCCAGAGATACTGTGCCGGCCTGGCGCCCTGCTCGCAGGTGTCCGTCGTTGCCGTGCCTGCCGTTCGTACCCCGAGTTCCGTGGCGAAGGAGTTCGCGGCGAACTGCTCGATGCCGTGGCTCACGTTGAAGTCGACGTAATTAACCTGGGAAATGAAAACGACGTATGGCAGCCCTGGCTTCATGCGGCCGGCGGGCATGGTGGTCGAGGTCTTCGTAAAGTCGACGAAATCATCGTCGGTGCCCGGCGCGCCGCCGGTATAGACGACATCGCCTTTGCAATCCGAGACGAGGACGAACACCAGGTCGCGCCACTTGGTGCCTTCGAGCGGCCCGCCAATCGTGAACGGATCCCAGCTGATCGTCAGTGGTTCGTCCGCCGCGATCGCGTCGTAGTCGGAAATGCGATTCCCGCCCTGGCTCAGCTGTATCGTGCTGACGTCGGGGATCGCCGTTTCAGCGTTTGGCCCGCCGATACGAATGGGGTCGAGCCTGAAGTCGCCCGCCGGCCCTGAGATCGTCCAGACGAAGGTGGCATCCGGCGGGTGCCGGTTCTCCAGGTCTTCTAGCGCATCGAACGAGCGGGTCTTGCGGGTATAGAAATACCCGTTGGTGAAGGCCCGCTTGTCACGGCCGCCATAGGTCGCGAGTGGGGCGCTCGAATCAGCTTCATGGACGGCGGCTGATATCGCGTCGAAGTTACGGTCACCGTCGAAAATGATTTCTGCAAGAAAGTGCACGTCGGTCAGGTTGAGCTGATCGTCCGGGGTCTGCTCGTAGGTCAGGTACTTCTCCACCCAGGTCATCGTGACGTCGGGCGTCTCCGCCGCCGTGGACTCGGGCGTATCAGGACTGCAGCCGGTTGCCAGTCCCGCGACTGCTGCTGCCAAGGCGAGACAACGGGTTCTCAGGAGCATGTCGGTAACCTCCAGTCCGCGGGTAGCGGGCCATCGTCATGAATGATCTCGCGGTGCGCACTCCAGGTCGCCACAATCGCCTCCGGGGTGCCTATCCCCGCCGCCCGGGGATCGCCGCTCGGTCCGAACCAGTGATTCTGCGGTGCGCCGGTGGTGCGTGCGCGCATGCCGCAGTACGTCGTGCCGTTCAGCGTGGCGCCGAGTACGCGCTGCTGGAATACCACGTCCGCGCTGACGACGGCCGCAGTCAGGTGGCTCGTCAACTGCTCGAGCAGCGACAGCACCGTATCGATCTCATCATCGGCGTATTGCACGATGACCTGGAAAGGCCCGAAAAGCTCGGTAGTGAGCAGGTCGAAATGCCCGCCGAGAAGGGCGGACAGCGGCACCTGCACAGCGGTTGGCTGGAATGCGCCGAACTTCTCGGGGATCGAATGGCCGGTCAGCGGCTGACCGCCGAATGCCACGGCGGCGCCCGGAACCGACATCACGCTGCGCAGGTGGCGTTCGATTTCGCGGTTACTCCATGACAACAGCGGTCCGACGGTGAGATCCGTGAGGCTCCGCCGGGCAGCAAGTGAAGCCAGCTCGGGCAGCAGGGCATCGGTCCAGTTGTCATGAACGAACAGCATGCTCTGCGCCGAGCACTTCTGGCCGGACGCGGCATACGCATCCTGGTCGCACTGCCAGGCGACGTATTGCAGCCATCGCGTGTCGAAGTCCGGGCCGATGATCTTCCAGTCGAACCCGGCATCTTCGAGGCGCACGCGGCCGGTCATGCTCTCGGCGATCGATTCGGCAACGCGCCCGGAGCCCGTGAACTGCACCATGCGAATCTGCTCCGAGGCGAGCGAAACCAGTTCGCCCATGCGCTTGCCGCGACAATTCACGAGATCGATATCGTTCGGGTCGAGCCCGCATTCGATCAGCAGGCGCAGGAACTGCTCGAAGACGACGCTGACCTTGGAGTCGACCTTGACCAGCGGCCGGTTGCCCATGAAGAGGGCGCCGAGTGCCTGCAGTGCCGGAATCTCGAGCGGGAGATTGAAAGGCGCTATCACGACGACCGCGCCGAAAGGCCATCGGTAGCCTCGCGATTCCTGGCCATCCCGGTCGCCCGGATTCGAGAATCCCCGGCCCAGGTACCGCACGCCGTCACCGGCGAAGTTCTCCAGGAACACCCGCGTCACGACGACTTCGCCGCGGCACTGCTCGCTGCTCTTGGGCATGACGCGCTGAATGAGCCGGATGAAGAAGTCCTCCATATCGGCATCGGCGAGCAGCGCAGCGGCTCTCGCACAGACCTTCCCGAGATGGACGTAGCGGGCCTTGTGCCGGACCGGGTTGTGAAGACCGTACCGCGGGCAGCTCGTGAGACCGACCAGGAACGGCTCGAAATCGGTAGTGTCCGGAACGCTCAGGAATGCATCGCCGGACATGGGATCGACGATATCCGTACGTGTCTGCCTCGCACTCGTCCACCGGCCCGCTGCGAGGTTCTGTACGACGCCAGGGTCATCACCGTTCATACCCTCGAAGGGGTTCACGGTTGCGAACTGCATCCAGCTGACTGTCATCCTGCCTCACCCTCGAAACTGATCACTGGATCATAATCTGACGATTCACGCGCGGCGATCCACACGCGGCGAAGTGGACTTCATGCTTTTGTGATCCCACGCCGGCACCCGTCAGGCTAGAGTTGCGCTCTCCCGGAGGTGCATCGTCGGAATGCAAATCCCCGTATCAGCACGGGCTGTATGCAATGTCGCTGAACTATGAATGGCACGATCTTCTCGGTAACGTAGGCTTTTTGTGCGTGATCGGATCCTATTTCTGGCTGCAGATCGGGCGTGTGTCCGGTCAGAGCCCGACCTACTCCCTGGTCAACGCGGTCGGTGCGGGGTTGATACTCGTGTCGCTTTATCACGACTTCAACCTGTCGGCAGTGCTGGTCGAGTTTTTCTGGTTGATCATCAGCATGCTGGGATTGGTGTTGAACCGAAGACCTCCGGCCGCGGTACGGATTCCACCGGAACGATAGACATAGAGGGTTTCTACGCAGACGTATGAGTCAGATACTGTTTCGCAATGCCCGGATATTCGACGGCGTCAGTGACACCGTTGTGGAAGGGCACGACGTTCTGATCGATGGCGATACCATTCGCGCCGTTTCCGGGACGCCGATCGCTTCGCAATCAGCCACGGTCATCGATCTCAAGGGCGCTTGCCTGATGCCCGGGCTCATCGATGCCCACGTCCATGTCACGGACTGGGGGTCGTCGCCGGCAGAGCTCATCCACCAGGCGCCCAGCTACACGGTTCTGCGAGCCGCCCGCAACCTGCGGAGGATGCTCGATCGCGGCTTTACCACGGTCCGGGATGCCTGCGGCGCCGATTTCGGCCTCGCTGCGGCCGTGGAGGAGGGTCTGCTGCCGTCACCGCGCCTGTTCTATGTCGGCAAGGCGCTGAGTGCCACCGGCGGGCACGGTGATTTTCGCTCACGCGGCGACGACTCCTCTGCCTGCGGCTGCAGCGATCGCGGGCTTAGCGTGGTGGTCGACGGCGAAGCGGCATGCCGCCACGCTGCGCGGAACGAGCTTCGCAAGGGCGCACATGCCATAAAGATCATGGCCTCCGGCGGCGTTGCATCACCTGCCGATCCCATCAACGACTTGCAGTTTTCCGAAGCTGAAGTTCGTGCCGTTGTCGAGGAGGCTGCGTTCAAGGGCCGCTACGTCATGGCCCATGCCTACACTGCCGAGGCGATCCGCCGCTGTCTCGAGTTCGGCGTGCGCTCCATCGAGCATGCCAACCTTATTGACAGGGAAACCGCGGAGCTTGCGACCGCGAAAGATGCGTTCGTCGTCCCGACGCTCGTCACCTACGCGGCCATGCATGAACACGGAACCGAGATCGGGTTGCCGAAATACAGCCTCGACAAACTGCAGGACGTCAGGAGAGCGGGCCTCGAAAGTCTGGAGCACCTGAAAGCGGCGCGCACGCGCACCGGGTTCGGCACCGATCTGTTCGGTGCACTGCAGGTCGAGCAGTCACGGGAACTGCTGATTCGTGCCGAGGTTGATTCGGTCGCCGACGTGCTTCGCTCGGCGACGTCGGTCAATGCCGAGCTGCTCGGTATGGCCGGGCGCCTCGGCTGCATCCGGGAAGGCGCGCTGGCCGACGTGCTGGTCGTGGAGGGTAATCCGCTCGAGGACCTGGCGGTGCTCCAGAACCAGGGCGAGCGGATCCGGTACATCCTGAAAGGCGGCCAGTTCATGAAGCGCCCCGCGTAGTGAGGATCGTCGTCTCATGTTCATGAGGGTGCTGGCGCTGCTGGTCGTCGGCATGACTGTCAATGTCTACATCCCGGTCGCGCCGTCGATACTCGGCGCGCTCGTCGACTACCAAGGCCTGTCACTCGACGTGGCCGGCCGACTCATCTCGTACAACTTCTGGGGCGCTACCGTCGCCACGGTATTTGCCATATTCATCCTGCATCGTCCGGGCTGGAACCTGCGTGCGACCATGTTCGTCTGCATCTTGCTGGTCATCCTGACGAGCGGCGCGTCCGTGTGGTTTGCCGACAACGTGCCGGCGCTGGCCGTCGTCCGTTTCATCAACGGAATCGGGGCCGGGCTGGGCTTCACCGTGAGCTGTGTCGCAGCGGTCGGAACGCCGCGGATCGAACGGACGTATGCCCTTCTCTACGGCTCGCCGTTCCTGATCAGCGGCGCCGGCCTCGCGCTGCTGCCGCTGGTCTACCGTACGGCGGGTATCGAAGGCGCCTTCTACGGCATGGGCGTGATCAACCTGCTCACAATCGGGCTATTGCCGTATTTCCCCAAATACCTTGATTCTCCCGAGGCAGGGACGCCAGCCGCATCGTCCTGGGGTCTGCCGACGGGCACCCGGGTGCTTGCGGGGCTGGCTCTCGGCGCATTGCTGCTGCACTACGTCTTCAACTCGGGAATCTGGGCCTACTTCGAACGACTCGGCGTAGCCGCCGGCATCGCCCCCGAAAGGGCAGGCGCCATTCTCGGACCCGGCATGTCGGCGGCAATCGTCGGCATGATCGCTGCGTCCCTTCTCGGCGACCGGCTCGGTTACGTAAGGCCAATCTACATCGGTCTCGTGCTCATCATCGCCTCGACGCTGGCGCTGCTCTTCTCGGCATCAGAGCTGGTGTTCGGTGGAGCTACAGCGTTATTCAACGCCAGTATCACCTTCGTGACGCCTTACATGGTCGCGATCATGGCGCTGCTCATACCTTCCGGCCTCGGGGTAACCGCAGCGAACATTGCGACAATTTCCGGCTTTTCGACAGGTCCTTTCCTGGTGTCATTCCTGATCGCAGGCGGTGATTTTACCCTCCCGATTCTGCTGACGGCGGCAGGGTTCATCGTCGTCTGGATCATCGTGATGACTTTTGTCCGCATGCTGGAACAACAGGACGGTTTCGACAGGCTCAAGGCGCTGTGCGCGGGATCGGGCGCAGCCACCGGAAAATTAGAGGAGATGAACTGATGTCGGAAACAACGGACGTGAGCACGGCGCTGAAACCCGAGTTCGTGGTGGTCGTGGACAAGATTTACCGGGACATGTGCAATCTCCAGCCCGGTACGCGGGTCCTCATCATTACCGATTCGCGGACGCCACGACACGTCGTATCGGTCTTCATGGGTATGGCCATGGCCATGGGCGCCAGCGTTTCGGTATCGGAAAACCCGATGCCGCCGCCGCCGACGCTGCAGCCGGGGTACGAATGGAACCCGATGGTCAAAGCGGCGGCAAAGGAAGCGGAGTTGATCGTCGACCTCGCGGTCGGCTATGCCGACTTCATGGCCGAAGCCGTCGAGCGCGGCGCCCGGATCATGAGCCCCGGTGACGGTACCGGCGGGCATCACATCGAGGACACGCTGATTCGCACAATGCTGGCCGCGGATATTCATGCGCTGCGGCGCGAGGCCATCGCGATCGCCGAGCTCTTTACCAACGCAACAACGCTGCGCATGACCTCGGAAGAGGGTACGGACTTCGAGCTGGATATCAGCGGTCTCGAGGGCATATCGTCAGACGAATTCCTGTGGGACCCGGACAACAAAAAGCACACCGGGACATGGGCAGCGCTGCCGCCCGCCGCTCCGGGCATTGTCATTCCCAAGGGGCGGGGCAACGGCGTCATGGCCGTTGACGGCTTCCTGCTCTATGAACCCGCATACGATCATGAAAAGCCGACGGGACCCGTTTTTCTCACGTTCGAGAACGGCAAGATCGTCAACGTTGCCGGCGAGGCGTTGTTCGCTGGCCGCCTGAATCACTGGCTGGCCGCGCAACCGGACGATTCTGCAGCCTACGGCCCGGTGCACCTGAACCTGGGACTGAATCCCCGCGCCATGCTCACCCAGCACCCGGAGTTCGAGAAACTGCGCGGCACCGTCTGCTGCGGGATCGGAGACAGCAGCCTGCTGACACGCATGTGGCACGGCGCCGGCCTGGAGCCGAATATCTCGCACATGCACTGGGATATCCTGCTGATGCGCCCGACGCTGACGCTCGACGACACGACCGTCTGCGAGCAAGGCTTCATCAGCTGGGAGCCGGAGGATTCGGCGGGCTGAGCGTTCTTTCAGTCGAGCGTCACGATGCCGATGTCGACGAGGGTCGTACCATCGACCGTCAGCGTCGGGCGAAGCACTTGCACGTCCCAGTGGACCCGGGACGTGGACGTCTCGAAGTCGGCGCCCACGAATGGGGCCAGCAGGCTGTTGTCGCCGATGCCGAATACCATTCCGCCACGGACACGCTCCCACTCGAGATGCTCCGTGAGCCGGGCGTGACGGCTCAGTCCGATATTGGCGTGGATCGGTCCGTTGCGGCACCCGGGATCGTCGAGATTCGAGAGCCAGTCTTCCAGCCGATTGCAGATGTACGCATCGCCCTCGATATGGGTAATCGTTCCCCCTTCAACCGTCAGTCGAACCGGCTCCCTGGGAATGTGGTGTACGTTCTCGTAGAGGAACAGTCCGTCGAGGGCGAGTACTCCGTCGCCGCGACCCTTGGGTATGACGACGCCCGGCGTGGCGCCCGGCGTAAACTGGTAGTTCGACACCCACTGGCCGGATTCACGATCCCACAGGAAACCGTCGAAGCTGTCGCCGCGGAGGTCGCTGATATCCACGGTATAGTCGGTACCTTCCTTTGACGTCACTCGCATGGAACGGCCCTCCGTCATCAGCGCCGCGACCTTGCGAGCCTCGTCGCGGATGCGGTAGGGGTCGTCCAGCAACAGGCACCGGATCAGCGAGTCGTCGAGGTGGGGCGCGCCGGTTGCGTCACCGGGCCCGATGATCCGGGCGGTCCCGGAATTCACAATCTCGACCATGAAGTCGGCATAGCCGACCGCCATGTCGACGACGAGATCGGCGTTTCTGGCCGCGGCCAGCACGGTCTCCGCAATCAGCGGATCCCATGTGAAGCCCGGCTGGTAGGCGGGGTGCGGCCCCATGGGCACGCGAATCTCCACTACATCGGCGCCGAACTGCATGGCAACGCCGTTGAATGCCGTCGATATGTGCTGCGGTGTGTGCGAGTCGCAAATCAGGACGACCCGCCAACCTTCCTGGACATTGCACTGGTCCCGAAATATGAAGTGAATCGCCTTCAGTAGCTCAGGTCGCAGATTGACGCTTACATCGGAGTATTCGGCCATATTCCGGTTTCCTGTTCGAAGGTTGGCTCGCAAAGCGTGCCTGCGGCAAGCGGCATTCGCTATCTGGAAACTCCAAAGTTTGCTTACCGAAAAACAGATTTACCACTCCGATCATACCCAGTAGCTTGATACAGGGCCCGAATTGGGAGATCGAAGTGCGAAGAATGACAGTTTCAGGCCGGCAGACGCCATTGGCGATGGGAATTGCGCTTGCATTGCAGACTCCGGCCGCGATGGCCCAGGTTGATGAGCAGGCCGACGCCCGGATTGACGAAATCCTCGTTACGGCGACGCGGCGCTCGCAGACCGTCCAGGAAATCCCCTACAACATCAATGTGATTACCGCCGAGCGCCTCAAGCAGGCGGGTGTGTCCGACACCACCAACCTGGTTCGCCTGGTTCCGGGCCTGTACATCAACGACGAGGGTCCCCGCGTCTCAGGCAACAGGAATACCTACAATATTCGCGGGATGAACGTCGATCCGCTGAACAACAACGACGATAACCCGGGCATCAGCCAGGCGACCGTATCGACCTACCTGGGCGAGGTGCCGGTCTATTTTCCCCTCAAACTGATCGACATTCAGCGAGTCGAGGTGCTCCGGGGTCCGCAGGGCACACTGTATGGAGCGGGGTCGGTCGGCGGGACCATCCGGTTCATTCCCGAAAAGCCCTCGACCGAACGGTTCACTTTCGGCGCGCGGACCGAGCTGTCTGTAACCGATGAGTCGGACGACCTGTCCTACGATGTCGGCGTCACCCTCAATATACCACTCGCCGAGAACTTTGCCATGCGTGCGTCGCTCGGTCACGAGTACTTGTCGGGGTTCATTGATGCCGTTGGCCTCATAGAGCGCACCGGCACGCCGCGCGATCCCGGCGAGATCGTGCTGGCCGATCCGAACGATATCCTGGGCAGCGACACCGTTCCTGCACCGACGATTGTCGATTCGAACGACTCGGACCATACGTATGCTCGCGCGAGCTTTCTTTACGAGCCGAACGAGCGCTGGAGTTTCGGTCTCAACGTCAACTACCAGGATATCGAGGCCAACAATCGCTACGAAGACAACCGGTTCTTCGGTTCCGGCGAGGAGTACGTGACGCACAAAGCGCACACCGATCCCCAGGATGCCACGTTCTCGCTCATCGATCTGGACGTCGAGGCGGACCTGGGATTTGCCCGGCTGACCTCATCGACGGGTTTCGCCGATATCGACGTGCACAGTCTCTCGGACTCGTCCGGCTTTCTTCGAACCAATATCCCGCAGTACTACTTCGGCAATCCCCGGGTGTATGCGCCGATCGACCGCCGCCAGAACGTCGAAACGTTCACCCAGGAAATTCGCCTGGTATCCGAGGGCGACGGGCCGATCGAATGGGTTGCCGGTGCGTTCTACCTGAAGCGGGACCTCGCGTTCGACCTCCTGCAGCCCCTCTCCGGCGCCAACGAGTACACGAATGCCTATTTTGGTACGCCTGCCCCGGTCGACTTCACGGACGTGCTGGCGACCGGCGGGGCCGACCAGGAGTTCACGGATCTGGCCGCCTTCGGAGAACTCACCTGGCACATCACGGACGCCTGGCAGGTGACCGGCGGCGTGCGCACCTTCAGCCAGAAATTGCGCGGCAGCGCCGGCATACCGCTGCCCTATGCATCCCGGACTTTCGAGTACTACTACTACGGGACGGCGACCGATGACTTCCTGCTGGGCGGCATCAATCCGACGAACTACGATGCCGACGAGAGTGTCTTCAAGCTGAATACCTCCTACGACATAAATGACAACACGATGGTATACGCTACCTTCGCCGAGGGCTTTCGACCCGGCGGTGCCAACCAGTTGCCGGAGACCGACCCTTTCGGCAACGACAACCGGCCGTTCCTGACCTTCGAGCCCGACGATGTCGAGAACCTCGAGGTGGGCATCAAGGGAACGCTCGCCACGAACTACAGTTATACCCTGACGGCCTTCGCGGTCGACTGGAAGAACTTCCAGGCCAACCTGACTTCGCCGTTCGGCATCAGTTTCGTTGACAATGTTCCATCGGCAGAATCCAACGGCCTGGAACTCGAGGTTATTGGCTATGTCACCGATAATTTCGATTTCATCTTCGGCTACACGTATGTCGATGCGCAGATCACGGGGGCCTTCGAGTTCGTGCAGGGGGATCCGACGACAGTCATTCCGGACGGTAATCGCCTGCCCGGCGCGCCGGAAAACGAGGTCTTTGCTTCCGTAAACCTGCGTGTCCCACTGGCAGGTTCCGAAATCGTTTTGCATGCCGATGCTTCGTATCGAAGCGACGTGATTACCAACTTCCGCGATCTCCCCGGGGTCGCAGCGATGAGCTTTGCAGAACTCGATGCGTTCACCATCTGGAATGTGTCGGCGACCTGGATCCGGGAAAACTACAGCGTCACCTTGTTCGGCAAGAACCTTGGCAACGAGCGCGGGGAGTCGTCGGCCATTACGGCGAGCTTCTACGGCGACCGGGACCAGGGCTGGGGCGTGACGCGACCGCGAACGATCGGCGTCCGACTGACCTACGAGTACGACTAGCGCCTGGTCTGTTTCGAAGGCTAGGATGGCGCACAGCGCGCCCGAAGCGCGCGGGGCGCCAACGGCTATGAAACAGCACACAGACCTTGGCAGCCGATTGCAGCATGTCGTTACGTTACTCGAGCGCGGCGATCTCGGCGCAGCGGCGGCTGACATAGAGCAGCTCAAATCGCGTTTTTCCGACGTCGGCGACGTGTGGGCCCTGGACGGCGAGCTTGCCATTCGTCAGCGGCGGATCCGCGATGCCCTGGCCGCCGTCGACAAGGCGGCCGAGCTGGAACCGGAGCTGGCGGATCGCCACATCCAGCGCGCCCGCTGTCTCGTCATTGCCGGGGACATCGACCGTGCAAAAGCGGCAGCGATGACCGCACTCGGTTTCGAGGTCAGCCGGCTCGACCACCTCCTCGTGGTGGGCGGGGTTCTCGTACGCTGTGGCGAACACGAGCGGGCGCTCGACCTGTACGTGACGGCAAGACACAAGGCGCCGGAAAACGCCGATGTGTATCGCGGTCTCGCATCGGTTTACCGGTTTCTCGGGAAAGCGCGCGAGGCCGAGGAAGCGTGCGACGAGGCCATTCGCCTAGACCCGCACGACTACGAGACGATTGGACTGCGATCGTCACTCAGGACCTTCGGCGCCGACGACAATCACATCGAGGAATTGCAGGCCATCTTCAGCGCGGGGGCGCGAAACTGGCGGGGCGAGGTGCACGTCGCCTACGCACTCGCCAAGGAGTACGAGGACCTCCGCGAGTACGATCAGTCATGGGAATGGCTGAGCCACGGCGCTGCGGTCAAGCGGCGGCACACACGCTACGATCTCGAGGATGACCTGCGCATCTTCCCGGCCCTGGAGCAGGCCTTCCCGAAGTCTGGCATGGAGTCCGGGGAGCCGGGACACGCCACCAGCGAGCCGATTTTTATCGTCGGCATGCCGCGCACGGGGTCAACGCTCATCGAGCGAATCATCTCCTCGCATCCGGACGTACAGAGTCTCGGCGAACTCAGCTCCTTCTCGATCCAGATGATGCGTCTTGTCGAGCGAGAGCTGAACGGGCGCAAACTCGATCGCCTCGAACTTCCGGCGCGCTCGGCTGCCCTGGACGGTCGGAGCCTTGCGGAAGCTTATCTCGAGGATGTGGCGTCGCTGCGCGACTCGCGTCCGCGCTTCGTGGACAAGCTGCCCCTCAATTCACTGAATATCGGCCTGATACATCTTGCGATGCCGAACGCCAGCATCGTGCATGTCATGCGGGATCCCATGGACGCCTGCTACGCGATGTTCAGGTACCTTTTCAAGAACGGATACCCGTTTTCGTACGATCTCGAAGAACTGGGCGCGTACTACGCCGCGTATTACCACCTGATGGAGCACTGGCGCTCCGTCCTGCCGCCCAGTCGTATGATAGAGATCCGTTATGAGGACGTCGTTGCGGACCTGCCGGGAACTGCGAGAAGCCTGATCCAGCAGCTGGGGCTTCCCTGGCACACGTCATGCGAGGAGTTCCATACCAATCCCAATCCGTCCACCACCGGCAGTGCGTCGCAGGTACGCCGACCCGTCTATAGCTCATCCATCGGCAGATGGCGCCGGGTCGAGCGCCAGCTCGAGCCCTTGCGCCGCAGCTTTGTCGAACGCGGAGTGCCGGTAGCCTAGCCGTCTTCGTCGTCCGGGACACCGAGGCCGTCAAGAAAAATCTTCATTAGCGGTGTGGTCCTCATCGACCGCTTCCGCACCAGGCTGAAATCGACTGAGCGCCAGGTCTCGCTCGGCCGAATCGGACGAATGGACTCTTCAGCGACCCACAGCTTCGCATAGTGCGATGGCAGGTAGCCGATGAAAGCTCCCGAGAGTATGAGATAGGCCACCCCCTCGACGTGTGGAGAGGAAGCAACTTCCTTGAACTCGTATGGGGGCTCCCAGCCGGGCAGACCCTCCCCGTATCCCCAGGTAGCGTAGCGAGCGTCACTGAGCTGCTCGGCGGTGATCTCGTCGTCCGGTGTGTCGAACAAGGGATGAGTACGCGCGCAGTACAGAATATGCTCTTCCGAGTAAAGCGGCCTGTAAACGAGGCTTTCGAGGCTGTGGTGAAACAGACCGATCGCCAGGTGCAGGCGGTTATCGAGTACCTGCTGTTCGAGCTCAACGGCCCCCCCGACAACGATGCGCAATGTTCCTCCGGGTGTGGTTGCCGCGAAGTGTGCGATTGCACGCCGTATGCTGTCGTCGTCATGCGTGACACTATTGTCAATGATGCCCAGGCGCAGTTCACCGCTCGGTGTACCCTGGGATTCCGCGACATCCGCCCGAAAATCCTCTAGCGCCGCGAACAGCTTCTCCGATGCCCGGATGACCGCCTTGCCGTCCCCCGTCAGGCGAAAGCTGCCTCTACCCCGCTCGCACAGGCGGCAGCTGAGCCGCGTTTCCAGTTGCGCCATACGGGTGCTTATAGCCGACTGGCTGAGATTCAGTTGTGCCTGCGCAGCAGAAAATCCTCCGCATTGCGCGATGACATAGAACATCCTCAGCAGTTTTATATCAGTGTCCTGAAGTGCCGCTAACATCATTCTGGACCCGGCCTTGCGTTGCCGGATACGCTAAGGCAGCCAATGCCAATTGTCCATAGATGAGTGTCCGAGTCCAAAGCCCACATTCAGAAAAAGAAATGCAGGTAAATCAACCGGGAGATCATAATGATGAGCCGCAGAGTACCGTTTCGGAGGAATCAAATTGGCTGCCCTGACACCCGACGTTTCAACGCGACTGAAACCCGATTCGATCACCGTCATCAAGCTGATTTACGAGGATGTGTGCAACCTCCAGCCCGGCGAAAGCGTGCTGATAATCAGCGACGCGCGAACGCCGCAGCACATCGTCGCGGCGTTCCAGGGCATGGCGATGGCACTGGGGGCCGAAGCCGTCTCGATTGAATGCGCCATACCTCGGGGCGGCGCCACGTACCAACCGGGGGAGAAGTGGCCTGCGATGCTGGCATCCGCGGCGCGCGACGCCGACCTGATCATCGATATGGCGGTCGGTTATTCGCAGTTCGTCGTCGACGCCATCAACGCCGGTGCCAGGGTTTTGTGTCCCGGCGACGGGATCGGAGGTCCCTTCATGGATGACGTCCTTATCCGGACGATGTTGCATACGGACGTGCATGCCGTGCGCCGGCACGCGGATCGGATCGCTCAGCGCTTCACCGAGGCAACCAGCTGCAGCCTCATTACCGGCGATGATGAACTCGACATCGACCTTACCGACGTGACGGGCGAGTCCGGCAGCGGTTTCCTCTGGGACCCGGACCGTAAGGAATGGAAGTCCGCGTGGACATTCCTGCCGCCAGCGCAGCCCGGGGTCCTCGTACCAAAGGGGCGGGGGACGGGGTCGGTGAACGTCGATGGAACACTGCTCTACCACCCGGTGTATCACGAAAAGCCGGATACCCCCTTGCGGCTTACTTTCGAGGATGGCCGCCTGGTCGGGATCGGCGGCGACAGTTTCCTGGCGTCCCGGCTGGAGGCCTGGCTGACGGACCTCAATGACGACGGCGCTTATTACGGCCCGGTTCACCTGAACATCGGCAATAATCCCAATGCGCTACTGACCCAGAGCCAGGAGTGGGAACGGGTGTACGGCTCGGTAACCTGCGGCATGGGGGACTTCAGCCTGCTCGGTGGATTACGGGAAGGCATATCACCGTCTATCCTGAACAAGTCGACGGTCCACTGGGACTGGACCGTCCTGCAGCCGAAGATACTCCTCGACGGCAAGGTGCTCACCGAGAAAGGCAGAATTATGTGCGTCTGATGCGTTGGTTCCAAGCGCCGTCGAAGAGACAGACTGGGACTCAATGAACGTCTTGAAGATTGCGTGAATTTTGCGTGGGTGAGCTATGCATCGTTATGAAAAGTACTGCAAATCGTGCAACGAACGCCCCGGTAACTGGTTGATAAATATGAATAGAATCAAC
>CAYOPA010000080.1:7861-14828 GCA_964405625.1 uncultured Bryobacterales bacterium | reverse complement strand
CGGCGACAACCCCGCCCGATCCACCCCCACACTCCACAGCGTCCCGCCCGCCGTCACATAAAGCGTCCGCCAATCGCGACCCCCGAAGGCCACGTTGGTGACCTCGTCAACGGGGATGGGCAAAAACGCCAGCAACTCCCCCTCCGGCGACAACACAAACACCCCGCCCAACGGGTCAGCCGTCTCATACGGCGGCGCCGCCTCGGTCCGGCCCGCGGCCACGAACAGCCGGCCCGCCTCGTCCATCTCCAGCCCGTCCGGGCCGCGCCCCGCGCCCCAGTCATAGATCAGCTTGCGGCTACCGGCGTCCACCGAGCCGTCTTCGGCCAAGTCAAACCGCCACAGCTTGCGCGCCCCGCCGACTGTATCGTTATTGTTGTCCGCCACATAGATATAGCGGTCGTCGGGCGAGACCAGCAGCCCGTTGGGCCGGTCGGCCTCGTGCGTAATTACGCGCGTCACCTCGCCGGGCCCATCGATCCGGTAGACGCCCTCGATCGGCCGTCCCGCCTCGTCCAAAATCTCCATGCCGTCGCGCGAGCCGTAGCGCGGGTCGGAGAAGTAAATCCTTCCCTTCGAGTCGATCGTCAGGTCGTTCGGCTGGTTGAACCTCTTGCCCTCGTAGGAATCGGCCAGAACCGTCAGGCTACTGTCGCGCTCGGTGCGCGTGATCCGCTTGGCCCGCGATTCGCAGGCGATCAGGCGGCCCGCGGGGTCGATCAACAGCCCGTTCGTCCCGGCGTTCTCCCGGACGACGGTGACCCGGCCCTCTAGGTCAAACGCCGTAATGCGGTTGCCGCCGGAAAAACACAGCGCCCCCTTGGGATGCCAGACCGGACCCTCGCCGGCGCCGATCGCGCCGTGGTTGGTCGCCTCGCCCACAAACGGGCTCTGCGCCGAGGCAAGGCCCGCCAGAGCCAGCGCCAACAGCGCTAGCGTTGCAGCTTGGCCCGCAGCGCGCCGACCTCGTTCTGCAACGCCCGCCGATAGACCTGGTAATCGCTCGTCCATGAGATCACATTAAACCCGCGCGCGATCCACTGCTCGGCCTGCTCCATGTTGCCCGGCTGAATGCCGGCCGTTTTGCCGTTCTTGCGCGCAGCCTCCACCACAATGTCGAGCGCCTGCAAGAACCGCTCGTCGCCGAACTGCCCCGGAATGCCCATCGACTGCGTCAGGTCAAAGTGGCCGACCCAGAGGTTATCGACGCCTTCCACCGCCGCGATGTCGTTGGCGTTCTCCACCCCGGCGACGGATTCGATCTGGCAGATGACGGTCGTGTTGGCGTTGGAGCGCTCAAAGTAGCTCACCGGGTCGGGCTGCACGTAGTCGTTCTGCGCCCCGCCGATACCCACGCCGCGCTTGCCCAGCGGCGCATACTTCACCGCGTCGCGAATCCTGCGCGCCTCCTCGGAAGACTGCACGTTGGGAACCATCACCCCCAACGCGCCGATGTCCAGCACCCGCGCGATGAAGTGGTAGTCCGATGACGGCACGCGCACGAACGGCGCGATCTCCGTGCCCCGGAACCAGCCCACCAGATCGGCCACAGTTTCGATGCCGAAGCCGGTGTGCTCCATGTCGATCAGGCAGAAATCCAGGTCCGCCGTATCGACGATCCGTGCGATGCCACGGGTGGTGAACTCCCAGATCATGTGGCCCACCGGCACGCGTCCGGCGGCGATAACTTTTTTGAAACGGTTGTCTTTCATCGTGGAATCTCTCTACCGATACCCCGCCAATTTCCGCTGGAACCCCGGCCGCTCGGTCACCTCGCGATTCACCAGCCCCGGCGGCGGCTGTCCGCCAAACACGGCCAGGATGTTGTCGCAAGCCTCGCGGGTGTTGTCGCGCGAAATCTCCTCGGTCCAGGCCAGCCCGTGCGGGCTAACAATCACGTTGTCCATCGCAAACAGCGGGTTGTCCTTGGCCGGTGGCTCCTGCTCGAAAACATCCAGCCCGGCGCCGGCGAATCGCTTCTCGCGCAACGCCTCGATCAGCTCGGCCTCGCGCACAATCGGCCCGCGCGCCGTGTTGATGAAGTAGGCGGTCGGCTTCATCAACCGAAAATGCTCGGCGCCGATCAGCCCGCGCGTGCTTTCGTTGAGCAGCGTATTCACGGCGACGAAGTCGCTCTGCGCAAACAGCTCTTCCAAGGAGACCAGCTCCACGCCGAGCCCTTTCGCCTGTTCGGGATCGGCGTATGGGTCGCAGGCGATCAAGCGCCCAAAGCCCAGCGACCCCACCAGCCGAAACATCTCCCGCGCGATGTTGCCGCAGCCCACTGATCCCAAAGTCCGGCCGGCCAGACAGAACGTCGGCGCATTCAGCCCGCCGCGCCATTGGCCTTGCCGGGTGATGCGGTCCTGCAGGAAAACCTGCTTGGCCAGAGCAAAGATCAGCGTTATGATCGCCTCGGCCACCGGCCGCTTCACGCCGTTGGGCGTGATGGCCAGGGCCACGTCGGCGGCGGTCAGCGCGGCGGTGTCGATCGAGTCGTAGCCCACGCCCCAACGCGCCACCACGGCGGTTCGCGACACGCCCGCAAGCTCTTTTGCGCCGAGCTTGATCTTCAGCGCCAGCACGGCGTCATAGTCGGCCATCGCCTCATACGAAGGCATCACCTCATAGGCGAGCCCGTCGAGGCCGCCAAACTTGCCCGCGACCTCGTCTTCATAGCGCCCTTTGGCTTCCAAGGGAAAATCCGGGGTCAACCCGACTCGAAACGTCTTCTTTGCTTCCGGCATGAACCCGTCGAGTATAGCCGTTCGCGGCCTCCGACAGTGATTGGTGACAGCGATCGGCGAAACTGAGGAGCGGGAATGCGCAGCGTCGCCGCCCTTGTTTGCCTACTGGCCGCCGCCTGCGCTCCCCACCCGGCGGTCGAGCTCGGCGTCGTCCAGCGCCGTGATCTGGAGCGGGTCGTCACGCTGCACGGCGAGATCGTCGCGGCCGCCTACCAAGAGGTCGGCGCCGAGCGCATGGGCCGCATCGTGGAGATCCGCGTCGCCGAGGGCGACCTCGTCCGTAAAGGCCAGGAGCTGATTCGCCTGGAAACCCTGCAACCGGCCACCGACCTCGCCGCGCAGAACGATGCGCTCGACATCCTGCGCGCCGAGGTCCACGCCGCCGACGGCTCCCTGGAAGCCAACCAGGCGACCCGGAACGCCCAGTCCGACGCGCTGGAGCGCTACCGGGAGGAGCTAAAGCGCCTCACCGATGCCCTGCGGCGAGCCGAAGCGCTCGAAAAAGACGGTCTGATCGCCCGCAACGATGTCGAAGCCGCCAGCGCCGCCGTGCCGGAAGCCCGCGCCCGGCTCGCCGAGGCCGAAGCCGATCATGACGCGCTGGAAACCCAGCGCGCCGAGCTGCTGGCCCGGCGCGAGGCCGCCGCCGAGCGCCTGGCGCGGATCCAGGGCCGCCTACCCCGCCCGCGCGACCCGGTTGCGCCGTTCTCCGCCTTTGCTCCGATCGCCGGCATGGTCGTCCGCATCCCCGCCGAGCTTGGCGGCACGGTCACGCCGGGTCTCGACAACGCCGCCGCCGGCCTGGGCCTCACCCTCGCCGACGTCTCCGCGCTCTTCTTTGAAGCCCTCGTTAACCCCTCCGAGATCGGCGAAGCCCGGCCGGGCGACCGGCTCGAAATTCTCTCCCCCGAGCAACCCTTGCCGGCCGCCATCGAGTCGATCGTCGAATCCGGGGATGGAAAACTAAAAGTAACGGCGAGGCTCGAAAACCCGCCTCAATCGTTGCGGCCTCTGGTCCGCTCCGAGGGGAATCTGGTCGCGGCCCGACGACAGGCCGCGCTCGCCATTCCCTCTCAAGCGCTGACGACCCGCGCCGCCGGAGCGAACAGGGACGAAACGCAAGGGGTCTTCGTGGTCGAGGACGAGACGGCGCGCTTCCGCCCGGTCCGAACGGGAGTGGCCGCGGGCGGCTTCGTGGAGATTATGGATGGTCTCGCCGAGGGTGAGACGATCGTGACCAGCGGCGAGGTGGGCCGGTTGCGCTCGGGTGACAAAGTCCGTCCGGCGGACGAGAAGTAGGAGAATGGTTCAAAAGCTATGGCATCCGCGGCAGTGAAGAGCAACCCGAAGGCGACCGGCGAGCAGTTGATTCGCGACAACATCGTCATCCAGACCTACGGGCTGTGGAAGACCTACAAGATGGGCGACCAGACCATCCACGCCGTCTCCGGCGTGGATATGACGATTCACAAGGGCGAATACGTCGCCATCATGGGGCCTTCGGGTTCGGGCAAATCCACCTTCATGAACCTGATCGGCGCGCTCGACAGCCCGTCGGCGGGCGAGTATTTTATTCGCGGCCAACTGGTTTCGGAGATGGACGATGACGCGCTGGCTCATATCCGCAACAAGGACATCGGCTTCGTCTTCCAGACCTTCAACCTGCTGCCCCGGCTGACGGCGTTGCAGAACGTCGAGCTGCCGCTGATTTACTCCGGCATGCCCCCGGCCCAGCGCATGGAGCGCTCCAAGCACGCCCTCGCCTTGGTCGACCTCAAGCAGCGGATGTACCACAAGCCGGCGGAGATGTCCGGCGGTCAGCGCCAGCGCGTGGCCATCGCCCGGGCCCTGGTCAATGACCCCGCCATCCTGCTCGCCGACGAGCCGACCGGCAACCTCGACAGCGCCACGTCGGTGGAAATCATGGGCGTCTTCGACCGCCTCCACGCCGCCGGCAACACCATCATCCTGGTGACGCACGAGCCCGACATCGCCGAGTACGCCCACCGCATCGTGCGGCTGCGCGACGGCAAAATCGAAAAAGACGAGAAGATCCGCTAGTGGCGACGGACATTCCTGTCCGTCAACCGAACCCCAGACGTCAGTCTGGGGCCAGGATTTCTGACTCGGTAGCGACGGACATTCCTGTCCGTCGTTCGGCCTTCAGAGGGCGGACAGGAATGTCCGCCCCTACTAGAGATTGGTTGCGTCGTTAAGACCGGCCTTCGGGCCGCGCCAGCGCCGCCAGCTCGCTCAAGAACTCCTGCTCGTCCTGAAAATCCCGGTACACCGACGCAAACCGCACATAGGCGACCTTGTCGATGCCCTTGAGCTCGTCCATCAACAACTCGCCAATCTTCGTCGTCGAGCACTCTCGATCGGCGGACTCGGCCACCAGCGTCTCGGCGGATCCGACCAGACTCTCAAGCTGTATCATCGAAACCGGCCGCTTCTCCGCCGCCCGGAGCAAGCCGTTGAGCACCTTCTGACGGTCGAACTTTTCGCGCCGGCCGTCCTTCTTGATCACCATGTAGGGGATCTCGTCGATCCGCTCGTAGGTAGTGAATCGCCGTGCGCAGTCCAGGCACTCGCGTCGGCGGCGGATCGCGTCGCCTTCCTTGCTTTCGCGAGAATCGACGACCTTGTCAGCAGTATGGCCGCAGAAGGGGCACAGCATGTTGTAGTTCGATCAAAGTGCGGATCTTGATTCTACATGATGTAGGGCCGTCAAAAAATATTGGGCCGGGCTTGAACTTTTTGGCGCCCGGCGCCGTTCCTATTCAACGAGAACCCACAAGGGCGCGACAATGACGGGCGAAGCTGCAATTCATTCCTGGGACGGCTGGTGGAGCGGGGACCGCTCCGGCGCCCGGACCGAAGCGGCGACATTGAGGCTCGTGGACGCAGACGCCCCGCTAGTCGAAAAGTGTCTCAACGGCAGCGACCGGGCCTGGGAAGAGCTCGTCAAGGCCCATACCGGCCTCGTCTACAGCGCCTGCTACCGCTTCACTGGCCGCCCCGACGAGGCGCGCGACCTGACGCAGGAGGCGTTTCTCAAGGTCTTCCGCAACCTGCACTCTTACGACGGCCGGGTCGGCTCCTTCAAAACATGGCTGGTCAGCCTGACGCGCAACCTGCTCATCGACCACTACCGCAAAACCAAGAAGCACCAGGCCGTCGATTCGCTCGAAGACCAGGCTTACGGTTTGGAGGAGAAGGAAGGTCTCGGCGGCCAGGCCGACCGCACGCTGCGCCAACGCGAAGCCGGCGAGCTGCTGCAAGCCGGCTTGCAGCGCCTCTCGCCGGAGCTGCGCGAAGCCGTCATCCTGCGCGACCTGCAGCAACTTGAATATCGTGAGATCGGCGTAGCCTTGAAGATTCCCGACGGCACGGTGAAGTCCCGCATCAACCGCGGCCGCCGTGAGCTGGCCCGCCATCTGCGGGCCCTGGGAGCGGACCGATGAAGTGCCGCGAATTTGAGTCGCTGCTGACCGAGTACCTCGACGAGCGCCTCTCCTCGGACGAGCGCCGCGAGATGGACGCGCATCTGCTCGGCTGCGACGCCTGCCGGGCCGAGCAGGAGGACGCCTCCTTTGCGATGCTGTTGCTGCGCGAGGCGCCGCCGGTGGCGCCCCCGCCGCAGCTCATCGCCGACATCATCCACGACACCATCGGGGTAGGCTCGGGCGTCCTGGCGCCCGCCAGCGGCGGCTTGTGGGGCTTCCTGCTGCCTATTCTGAATCCCTTCCTGGAGCCGCGCTTCGTGATGGGCATGGCGATGACGGTGGTGTCGTTTTCGATGCTCTCCTACCATGGTCAGCGCGCCTTTGAGAGTTGGCGCGACAACGAGCCCTCGGCGTTGACGCGGATGGCGGTTTCCACCAGCGACAGCGCCGAGAGCGCTTGGCAACGGCTGACCGACATGGCGGCGACGGCGCGCGAGCTCTATGAGCTTCAAACGGCCGACGACGCTGAACCGAAGCAGGATCCCCGCTGATGGAGTGCCCCGCCTGCCCCGGCTCGACCGTGACCGCCTTCTGCCGCAATTGCGGTTGGGCCGTCTGCGGCCAATGCGCCCAGCCCGTTGAAGGCGTCGTCTACTGCTCCGACTGTGCGCCGGGACTCCTCATCCCGGCCACGGCCGAAGCCCTGGACGACGCCCCCGCGGCGACGGAAGCCCCCACCGTCGCCGCGCTTCCCCCCCCGCCGCCGCGTCCTCC
>CAYOPA010000080.1:0-7851 GCA_964405625.1 uncultured Bryobacterales bacterium | reverse complement strand
GCCTCGCGCCCCGTCGTCAACACGGCCGCGCCGCATCCGGTGCTGGCCGGCCTGCTCGGTCTCGTGCCCGGCCTGGGAGCCGTCTACAACGGCCAATACGTCAAGGGCGTCATCCACGTGGTCCTGTTCGGGATGCTGCTCACGATCATGTCCGAAGGCCCCGGCGGGCTCGAAATTCTGCTGGGACTGATGACGGCCCTGCTGGCGCTCTATATGCCCATTGAGGCCGTGCGCACGGCGCGGGCGATGCGGCGCGGCGAGCCGGTGGACGAGGTCTCCGGCCTGCTCGGGCAACTGTTGCGCCCGGCCGACCGCTCGCCCGCCGCCGGGATCGTGCTGGTCGCGCTGGGCGTGCTGTTGCTGTTGTTTTCGCTGGGCGTCATCCGCATCCAGACGATCCTGCCCGCTTGGCCGGCGTTGATCGTGATTTACGGCGTCTACCGCCTGTACCGTTCGCTGCGGCCGCTGCCGCCGCGGCAGGAGGCGGAGCGATGAGCGCGGCGTTGGACGCGGCGGCCGCGCCGTTGCTGATCGTCCTGCTCGGCGGGCTCTTCCTCGCTGACTACCAATTCGGCTGGACGGTCGCCCGGACCTGGCCCGCGCTGCTGATCGCGGCCGGCCTGCTGAGGCTGGCCGGCTGGGGGCGGGCATGAGCGCTTTCCCCACTACCCCGCGACGCTCCATCATCGGCCCCCTCTTCATCATCCTGCTCGGCTTGCTGCTGCTGGCCCAGAACCTTCTTCCTGACGTCTCCGTCTGGCTGATCTTCGTGGAGCACTGGCCCTGGTTGCTGATCGGCTGGGGCGCCTTTCGGCTGCTCGAGCACGCCCTGGCGGCGGCTCGCGGCGAGCCCGGGCCGAGGCCGATGGGCGCCGGCGCGCTGGTCCTGGCGCTGCTGCTGTGCGGCGTCGGCTCGGCCGCCCGCGCCGTCCACAAAGCCGAGTGGGGCGAGGGATTCCGCCTTTTTTGGACCGGCTTCAAGGTCTTCCACCCCACGCATTCGATCCAAATCGAGCATTCCTGGCCCGCCCACGGAATACAGGCGCTGCGAATCAACGACTTCGCGGGGCGGATCACCATCGCCGGCGACGACGAAGCCTCCATCCGCCTCACCGGCCGGCGCAACATTTCATCCGAGTCCTTGACGGCGGCGCGCACGCTCAGCGACGGGGCGCCGACTGACTTGGTCATCGACGGAGAGACCGCCGTCCTGCGCCCCTCGGGAGCTTCCCCGCGCGCATTTTCCGGCGACATCACCGTGCGAGCGCCCAAAGCCCTCGCGGTCACGCTGCTGGACGGCGACGGCCGGGTCCGCCTGCAAGGTTTTGACGCCTCCGCGGTCGTCCGCCTGGAGCGCGGCGGCGCCGTCGTGGCGCGCGACATCGCCGGGGACTTCACCCTCGAAGGCCGGGCGCGCAGCCTGGAAGCCGAACGGATCGGCGGCGCCGTGCGCTTGGACGGCCAGCGGCTCGAGGAGCTTGACGTGCGATCCACCGGACCGCTGGAGATCTCCGCCCGCCGACTCACCGTCAAGGCGCCGGGCGGGCTGCCCGGACGCATCACGGTCCACCGCGACGACATCGTCATCGACGGCGTCGACGGGGCCTTGGAGGTCGAAGGCCGAAACCGCACCAAGATCCGCGCCTCCGGCCTGGGCGGCCCCACGCGGCTCATCGCCCAGCGCGGCGACATCCGCGCCACGCTCGACCACACTCCGTTGAGCGACCTCGAGGTCCGGCTCGACTCCGGCGACATCCGGTTGACACTTCCCCCCGACGGCGCCTACGATCTCGAAGCCCACGCCGACGAGGTCGACAGCAAGCTGCCGCCCGCCCGGGCCATCGCTTCCGAAGCGTCTCCAGCGGGCGTTCGTCCGAGGGTCAAAGCGACAACCGGCAGAGGCCGCGTCCGCCTGCATCCGTTGGAGTGAATACGTTGAATCCACACTGGTTGGGGCCGTTCGACTGAAATGTCGTAACCTGGGCTTCTACCGCCGCGCCTTCATGTCCAGGAGACAGAACGTTTTGTCCAGCGGACGGGCGCCGGCAAGGGCCGGAGAGGATCGAGCGGTGGAAGCGATCCGGTGTCCGCATGTTGGTCGAGCCAGAAACGATCAAAAGGGCCCAGTCAGGCGATGAAGGCGCCTTCAACCAGATCGTATTGGCTTACCGCAAGCGGATTCTAGGCGCCATCTACCGGCTGATCGGCCGCAGCGACGACGTCGAGGACGTCAGCCAGGACGTTTTCGTTCGGTTGTATTATTCGTTGGACCAGTTGCGGGCCGTGGAGGTCTTTGAGCCATGGCTCTATCGCCTGACAGTGAACGCCGCTTACGACTATCTGCGCAGGCGGCGGCGCTCGATGGACATTCGCATGGCGGATATGAGCGAGGAGCAGGTCGTTGCGGCGGACGCCGCCGAAAGCGGCCGGCGCAACAGTGACGAGCGAGAGCAGATCGAGGTTCGCGAAACCTTGGAGACCTTGTTGAGCGAGGTCTCCGAAGAAGATCGAATCCTGCTCACGCTCAAGGAAGTGCAGGGATTGTCGGTGCGAGAGTTGGCGGAAGTTTATAGCATCAACGAGAATGCCTTGAAGGTGCGTCTGTTCCGCGCTCGCCAGCGAGTCCTGCGCGCTCACGATAAGCTCAAAAAGCGGCAGGAGCTCTAACCGGCCGGCCGCAGCTTGGAAAGGAACCGAAACTATGTCGCTGCATGATGAACGGGAGATCGATGCGTTGTTCGCCAAGGCGCGGACGGCGTATCCCGCCGAGATGGAGCCGTCGCCGGAGTTTCTCCCCGGCGTGTGGGCCATGATTGAGGCAACCCGTCCCACCGATTGGCTGGCTGTGATCGAAAGCTGGTCGCCGCGCATTGCGCTGGCTGGGCTGGCCGCGGCCGTGATGATGACGGTCTCGGCGTGGACGCCCAACGACGCCCGCGAACGCGCCCTGGTTCTGCAGACGGGGTACCTCGAAGCGCTCTCGGCCGACTCGATGGACGAGCACGACGGCGCGATGTGGCTATTAGCCGGCATGAAGAAGTGACCTCGGCATGACCGCACGTTCCAAACGCTCGGCTGCGCTGTACCTGGGGCTGGTTTTCTTGGCCGGCGCCGCGTTCGGGTTCTCGGCGAACCGGCTTTACTCAACCCATTCGGCCGAAGCCAAAGCGGAGTCAAGCTCCCCCAGTACTGCGCGGGAATACCGGCGGCACTTCGTCAACGAGCTCGACGAGCAGCTCAACCTTGACGAGGACCAAGTCTCCGAGGTGATGTTGATCCTCGACGACGTCGGCTCGCGGTTCATTGAGCTGCGCGACGCCATGGAGCCCGAGTTTGAAGCCATACGCTCGGAGCGGGCCACCCGCATCATGGACGCGCTCACGCCCGAGCAGCGCTTGCAGTACTCCAAGATACTGGAAGAAGAAGCGATCGCCCGCCGCGAGCGCGACAAGAAGTGGCGCGAGGGCTCGTAGCGCCCTGCGGAAGCCGGCCAGAACCCGCGCGCTTTTCGGATCTCAACCGATCTTGGGCGGCATTCCGGCCGGCCCTACTGACGCTCGATACCCCGCTGTTTCGGGCCTGTTCGGCTGAGCCTGACTGGTGCGATCATGGGACGTGCGCCATCTCTTCGTCCTGACTGCTATCTTCTTCGGGGCTTCATGGGTCCAGGCTCAACCCGTTGTCACCGCCGTCCAGAACGGCGCCTCGTACTCGCCCGAAATCGCTTCGGGCTCGATCTTCGTGCTGCGCGGCTCCGGCCTCAGCGACGACGGTTTCATCCAGGCCGGCTCACTGCCATTGGAGACGACTCTCGAAGGCGTCTCGATCCGGTTTTCGCCCGTCTCCGGCGGGGCGGCCGTGGAAGCCCGAATGATTTACGTCTATAGCGTCGGCGGCGTGAACCAGCTCGCCGGACTGCTGCCCTCCTCGGCCGCTCCCGGCGACTACAACGTGACCGTCACGCGGGCGGGCCAGACCAGCGCCCCGGCGCGCACGCGCGTGGTGGCCCGCAACCCCGGCATCTTCAGCGCCAACAGCGAAGGATGGGGGCAGGCGCAGGCGACGACCGCCGCCCATGAGCTGATCCGCTTTGTCGAGGGCGAGCTCGGCGGCTTTAACCTGCGGCCCGTCTACGTCGGCGACGCGGTTGTGTTATGGATGACCGGGCTGGGCGCCGACGAGAGCTCCGACCTCAATGGCGTCGCCTCGGGCGACATGACCGCCTCAGCCGGTGTGCGCGTGATCGTCAACGGCGTCGAGGTGACGCCGTTCTACGCCGGCCGCGCCTCCGGGTTGCCGGGCACGGATCAGGTCAACTTCATCGTCCCGGCGGGCATCATCCCCTCCTGCGATGTCTCCGTGCAAGTAGTCGCCGGCGGCTTCATCAGCAACCGCGTCGCCATCGCCGTCGCCGCTCCCGGCGCCACGGCCTGCGAGAGCCTGGGACACACCGCCGAGGAGCTGCGCACGCTCACCCTGGGCGGAACCCTGCGCGCGGGCGTCTTTAACGTCAACAACCACCAGGTCGAGAACGTTTTCCCCGGCCAGGCGGGCCCCGGCGGGGCCACCAGCAACTTCTACGGCGGCGTGGTGGACTACACGCAGAACGACATCGTCATCGAGGGTCATTCGCTGCGGCCCGGACAGTGCATTGCCTCGACCCGCCGCGTGCGAGCCTCCGAGCTTCAGTTCGGCGTGGTGACCTATTCCGGGCTCGATGCGGGCCCGGTGATCGCGGTGGCGGGACCGGGTATCGGCGAGATCAGCGCCGGCAAGCTCGCCGGACCGGGCCGCAATCACGAATATTACGCCGAGCTAGCTTCGGTCGGCGCCGGCGGCTATACGTTGCGAGCGCCGGGCGGCGCGGATGTCGGCCCGTTCGAGGGAATGGTCACCGTGCCGGAGTTCGAATGGACCAACCGCGGCTCGATCAACTCGATCAACCGCGGCGGCATGAGCTTCACGTGGTCGGGCGGCGGCGCCGGTTGGGTGAACATCGTCGGCTTCGGCGCGAAGGTTGTGGAAGGCAACATTGCGCTCGACTACGAGAACGCCATCGCCGAAGGGACGTACTTCTCCTGCATCGCCGACGCGGCGGCCGGTTCGATGACCGTCCCCGGCTCGATCCTGTCGCGGGTGCCGCCGGTTCCGGGCGATTCGCCGCTCGGCGTCTACGCCCACCACGGCCCGGCGCGGGGACGCTTCCAGGTTCCCCTGGTGGCCGGCGGCACGATCAACGGGATGTTCGGCTACAGTCTGGGGTTCATTAAGATCCTGACGGTGGAGTAGCCGGGCTGCTTCAACTCATCACCAGTCCGCCGCACAGATTGTACGCCTGCCCGGTAATCATCCGGGCGGCGTCGCTGGCCAAATAGACCGCCATCGGCGCAATATCGTCCGGGACCAAGCGGCCGCCGATCGGGGTCTGCAAGCGGGTATGCTCGGCCAGATCCCGGCCCAGGCGCTTGGCGTCATATGCCAGCCGCTTATCGTTCATTAGCGACTCCACCGGGCCGGGGCAGATGCAGTTGACGGTAATGCCCTCGGCGGCCGTCTCCATCGCCAGCGTGCGCATCAGCCCCAGCACGCCGTGCTTGCTGGCGGCATAGGCGGCTCCGTGGAACGAGCCGCGCCGCGAGTTGATCGAGGCGACGGTGATGATGCGTCCGCGCTTGCGTTCGAGCATTCCCGGCAGCACGGCCTTCGACAGCAGGTACGGCGCGGTCATGTTGACGGCCATGCTCAGGTCCCAGAAATCGTCATCGAAGTCGGCGACGGGCTTGGGGTTGGCGCTGCTGCCGACGCCGGCGTTGTTGACCAGAATCTCGATGTCGCCCAGCTTGTCGCGGACCTGCCGAACCAGCTCGGCGGGGACGCCGCGCACGGAGAGGTCCGCCTCAAAGGCTAGCGCCTCGCCGCCGGAGGCGCGAATGGCCTCCACCGCGTCCTCCAGCTCCGAGCCGGTGCGCGCGCTGAGGGCGACGCGCGCCCCTTCGGCAGCCAAGGCGAACGCAATCGCCCGCCCGATGCCGCGGCCCGCGCCCGTCACCAGGGCCGTTCGTCCATCGAGTCCAGTCAGTGTCATCCGTTCTCCTTGCGGCCCATTATTCCATGGGCTGTAAACGCAGTTGGCGCGCCAAAGCGCCCACTGCCATTCGGCCCCCAAGCTGTAACTGGTGTAGGGCGGGCTTCCCTCCGTCCTACAGCGTCGCCCAAAGGCTCCGCAGAAACCGCGTCCCCAACACCGCAATCTCGTCCGTTGAGCCCGCCAGATCCCTCCAAATTGCCGTTGCCGCCGCTATCTCGGGCTGGTTGGCGTTGAACGACTCGATCGTCAGCCAGCGGTCATGGCCGGTCTCGCGGATCGCCCGCAGCACAATGCTCCAGTCCACGTGGCCGCTGCCGGGTATGCCGCGGTCGTTTTCGCAAGTATGCACGTGCTTAAGATGCTTGCCGCAGGCGCGGTAGGCCGCCTCTAGGCTTTTTTCCTCGATATTGGCGTGGAAGGTGTCCAGCAAGATTCCCACCCGCGGATGGCGGACTTCGTCGCACAATCGCACCGCGTCGGCGGCCGTGTTGAGGAAATAGGTTTCGAACCGGTTCAGCGGCTCCACGGCCAGCTCCACGCCGGCCTCGTCGAGCAGCGGCCCGAGCTCCTGGTGAAACCCCACCGCCCGCGACCACTCGTCTCCGGTCCGTCGCCGACCAGGCAGCCAACCGACCGGCGAGTACGTCGGCCCGGCCAGCAAGCCCACGCCCGTGTCGCCGCAGATCGCGATCACTTGCCGCCAGTGCTCGAGGGCTCGGACCCGCTCGGCCGCGTCGGCCCCGATCGGGTTGGCGCCCGCCGGGTTGACCGAGCACAGCGTCCCTTGCAAACCGTTGCTGGCCAGCGCGTCCCGAAAGCCGGCGCGGTCAAAGCCCGCCGGATCGAAGCACGGAGCCTCAATGCCGTCGACGCCCGCGCCCAACAGCTCTTCAAAAGGAATCAGGGCCGGATCGAACGAAGCGGACCAGATCAAGGTGTTGACGCCGAAACGCATCCTGCCATTCTGCCACGCTTGGCAAGGCGCGGCGGACCCTCACAGCGGCTCCGCTGTACCCCCGCATCGCCTCTTCACCCCTTGCTCCCCCCTCTCCATCCCTCGGCCCTTACCAACGGAGCAGGGGCAAGCTTGCGCGGGCGATCGGGGAACAGCCGCTGTGGCGCTGGCTCTTCCCGTTCGCATTGAAGGCCACGTAGCCGCCCACCGTGATCGCCGGTTGGCCCGGCAGGACCGGCGGATTCCCGCCTTTCGTCACCGCGAATCGGAGCAGGCCGCGGGCGCTCAAGCTGGGCTCCGCGATGAGCTTGCCGCTATCCGCGTCGAGGGCCAGGACGAAGTCGCGGAGCTCGCGGCTCGCCGAGCGAACCGCACTTCCAGAACTGGCGCGGCAGTAGCTCAGCCTGGAGCCCGCGGGACGCTCGGGCGGTCGCTCGCGAGCTCTTGAAAAGGGGCGCTGGTAACGGTCCGGGCGGCGCATCGCGACCGTGGCGCTTACCGTGCTGTCAAAGCAGACGGGTTCGCTCAAGATGGCGTCTGGGGTCGGCATGACGAATTCGGGTGCGCTCTTGACAGATTTCGAGATCTCTGGGACCATCTCGATTTCGAATCTGGTTCCCCATGTGCGGTATTGCCGGCATTCTGCTACATTCTGGCGTCTCGGTGACCGAGGAGTCCTTAAGCCTCATGGGCTGCACCATGCGGCATCGTGGGCCTGACGATTTCTCGGTCTTCGCCCGCGGCAACTTTGGCTTCTCGCACAACCGGCTCAGCATTCTCGATCTGTCTAGCGCCAGCAATCAACCCT
>CAYOPA010000079.1:0-14832 GCA_964405625.1 uncultured Bryobacterales bacterium | reverse complement strand
GCCCTCGCCCGTCCAGGTCCTCCAGCAGGGTGGCGAATGCGTTGTCGAGCTCGGGCAAAAAAGTGCTCGATAACTGGTTGAAGATGTCAGCGTGATGGTCCCAGGTGTTGAACCCGCGCGAGACGGTGACGTAGCGCACGCCGGACTCGACCAGCCGCCGCGCCAGCAGCGCCCCCTGCCCCAAAGAGTTGCGGCCGTAGCTGTCCCGCAGCTTTTCGGGCTCCTCCTCAATGCGAAAGGCCTTCTTGGCTTTCTCCGACTGCATCAGGCCGAAGACGGTCTGATAGTAGGAGTTCATGTTGTCGACAAGCTTCATCGAATCGTACTTGCGGAACTTCTCGTCCGCGAGGTGCAGCAAGGATCGGCGTCGCTCCATCCGAGCCCAGTCCACGCCGAGAGGCAGCTCCAGGTCGCGCACCTGAAAATCAGCCGCGCTCGGGTTGCCGGTATCAAACGGGTTGAAGCGCGGTTCCAAGTAGCCGGCAGCCTCCCAGTAGCCGGTCGAACCGGGCACGGAGCAGAACGCGGGCAGCTCGTTGCGCGCGCCGAGCTCTTTACTCACCACGCTGCCCAGACAGGGATGCGAGATCGACGACAGCGGCAGGTGGCCGCTCAAGATCAGACCGCAGGCCGGCACATGCACCGGCGTCCTGTGCTGCATGGTGCGGATGGTGCGTACTTGTGGGCCAGCTTCGCCAGCCGAGGCAGCGGCTCGGTCACATGGAACCCGGGCACGCTGGTCGGAATCGAGCGGAACTTGCTGCGAAATTCAGGCCGGCTGTCGGGCTTGGGGTCGAATGTATCCATCTGGCTCATCCCGCCGGTGAGGAATAAATGGATGACGGAGATCTCGTCCTTGGGGACTTGGCGCGACGCCGCGGACTCCTGCTGCGCCTGCAACGTCTGGCCCCAAGTGAGCCATTGGAACGCGGCGATGGAGCCCACTTTCAGGAACGCTCGGCGATCGAATTCGTTTGGCATGGGTCCTCCTGAAAATTCCTCGCCTCAGTGCTGGAACAAGAACTCCTTGGAATTGAACAGAGCCCACAGCAGGTCTTCAAACGTGCGCCGTCGGTCTTCGCTTCCGGCGCCGCTCCGCGCCAATGGCCCGACGGCCGCCTCGACCTCGTCGGGTTGAGGTTCTCGCGACAACGCCGCCAAGTAGAGGCGCTCGACGATCTGTTCATCGCCAAGCGAAGAGTCCGCCAGCCAGGCGTCCAGGTTGCCGTCCCTGCCAGTGATCTGCCGCTGCAAGGTGTCGCCGGAGATCAAGTGCATCACCTGGGCCACGCTGGGTTCGGCGTCGCGCTCGCAGATCACTTCGCGCAGCTCATGGCGCCCGAAGGCCTTCATCATGTAGTGCGGCTTGCCATAGGGCAGCACCGGGATGGCCATCGCGCGCACCCCCAGCGGCTGGGTGGGGAACTTCTCCGGAACGCCCGTGACCTGTGTCATACCGTCAATAAGCTGCTCGGACATCAGCCTCCGCACGATGAATTTGGAGTAGTTGATCTCATCATCGGCGTTGGTCGCGTTCGGCTGAGACGAAAGCTGATAGGCCCGCGAGCTGAGGATCTGTCGCTCCAACAGCTTGAGGCTGTAACCACCCTCAATAAAGTTGGCGGCCAGCGCGTTAAGCAGCTCGTCATTCGTGGACGGGTTGGTAACGCGAAAATCGTCCACTGGCTCGACCAGGCCCCTGCCCATAAAGAACTTCCAGACGCGGTTTACCGTCGCTTTGGCGAAGAAGGGGTTGTCGCGGGCGGTCACCCACTCGGCCAGCTTCTCGCGGACATCTTCGCCGGGGACCTCCGGCTCATAGGCGCCGTCCAGATACTTGGGCTGCATCGCATCGCCCGTCGTCGGGTGCTTAACCTCGCCCTCCTCCATCAGGTAAGAAGCGTTGTGGTTGTTCAGATACATGTCTTTGCGGCTGATGCGCGCAAAGAAGGCTGAGAAGTTGTAGAAATCGTTCTGCGTCCAGTTTTCAAATGGGTGGTTGTGACAGCGGGCGCATTCAATCTGCAACCCCAAGAAAAGTTGGCTGACATTGACGCCGGACTCCTCGGGGGTAATCTCCCGGCTGACAAAGTAAAAATTCGAAATACCTTCGAAGTCGTGGCGCCCCTGGCTGACCAATAGCCTGCGCGCCATTTCGTCGTAAGGCAGATCCTCACGGACGCGATCTCGAAACCAGCGCGCGACCGCGCCGCCGCCCTTCTGCCCGGCCTCGTTGTAGCCGGCGCGGAACATATCGGCAAAGCGCATCGCCCAAACATCGGCCCGCTCAGGCCGATCGAGCAGCTCGTCGATCAGCCGCGCGCGCTTGTCGTCCGCGTTGGAGGACAGAAACGCTGCGGTCTCCTCCAGAGTGGGCGGCAGCCCGATGACGTCGAAGTAGACCCGCCGCAGAAACTCCTCGTCCGTTGCGAGCTCGGACGGCACGATGTTGATGTCGCGCAGCTTCCGGAAAACATGCTCGTCGATATAGTTGTTCCGGGTGATCTCGGGGTAGTCGCGCATCGGACGGTCTTTGACCACGCGCACGGGCACAGCCGTCGCAAATCCGGCGGTGCGCACCATCACGGCGGTCTCTCCCGGCGTATCTGCTTGAATGACGCCGTCCTCTCCGGCCGACACGATGGCCGGGACATTGGAGATGAATCGCACCGTCCCGGTCAGGTCGCGCACCGATCCATCGCTGTACCGGCCCACGACCACTAGTTGCAGCGAGCTGCCCAGCCCGATAAAGCGCCAGTCGTGCGGAAAGACCTCCACGGAAGAGAGGCGGGGCTGCCCCGGCTCGTCAAACGGTGCGTTGGCCTTCAGCCACTCCAGCATCAGGTTGTACTGGGTCGAATCGACCTCGAAGCGCTGGCCGCCGCCGTGCGGCTCCTGGAAGGAGGGCTTTCTCAACACCAGGCTGTCGGCCGGGTCGTTGCGGCTGATGCGGCGGCCGTCGGCGTCCTTGGTAATCGCGGCGTAGTCGAACGCCGGGTCGGTGCCAAACAGCGAGAGCTTGAACCCCTTCTTGCCCCGCACCGAGCCGTGGCAGCCGGAGTTGGCGCAGTCGGCGCGGGTAAAGATCGGCAGAATGTCGTTGGTAAAGCTCAGCGAGCGCTCTCGCTTCGGTTTCACCCGCACCCAGACCTTGGCTTCGACGCCCTCAAAACGGGCCGTCAGCTCCGTCTCGCCCGGCAACCGGCCCACTAAGTGGCGATTTCCTTCCATCCCAGCCGATTCCGGGCGTCCCAGCGAAAGCTCCGCCTGTTGGGTGACCTCCCGGCTGACGCCCTCGTCGTCCGTGGCGGCCACCAGGATCGTCTGCTTCGAGCCCTCCGACTCCAGATCGATCGCGGGCGGATAGATGCGGACCTGCACCGTGTCGGCGACGGCCAGCAGCGGAGTCAGACAAAGCAAGACGAGGGTTTTCCGCATAATTCTAGTCCTTCTTGTCGGGATCTCCGGCCGCGGGGCGACCAATCCGGATTGAAATCGGCGTCGATTCAGCCGCCACTTCGTCGCCGACCACCGCCTGCACGCGCACCGTCGCCGAGGAGTCCTGTCCCGGACCTGTCAACTCGATTACCGCTTCACGGCTGGACGCCGGGACCGTGACGGCGGCGGCGATCCAGCCGGCGGGCAGACCGACGAGCCTCATCGTAAGGTCACGATCGCGGAGGTCAAGAAAACGGCGAATGCCAATCTTGAGCTGTCTAGGCTCGCCGGGGGCAACCTCGACGCTTTCTGGAACCGTCAGCAGCGCGCGGGGGGCGGGCGTCACCGTCAATTCGGCTTGCTGCACCTCCATGGGTCCGTACAAATAGCCCGCGGCATAGCGCTCATGGATCACGGTCGCCGTCCTCTCCACCCGCTTCCCGTTCCACTCTCCGGCGGCCTTAACCACGAACGGCGCCCTGCCGACGGCGTCGTCCGCCACCGTGAGCGGCAGGTTGACGATCGTGCCGTCCACGACCCGCTCAACGCCGCAGGTGTCCTTCACGACGCTATCCTCGGGCTGCGCCGTCTGCCGATCGGCGGTCACTCCCGGCGGCAGGTTTTCCGCCCATACCTCAACCGGCGCGGCCCACCCGGCGCGGCGGCGCACGCGCACGTGCAGCGAGGCCGGCTGGCCCGACAGTACCGTGGGGACGGAGTCGCGCAGCTCCACCACGAAGTACGGCTCCGACGGGGCGATGGTGAGCCGGTACACGAAGTCATCCCGACCCCGATACATCCCGTCCCGGACGACGGCGTAGTAGACGCCGTCCTCTTCGAAGCGATGGCTCAACGTCGGGTCGAGCTGGTACTCGTCGGAGCGCTCATCAATGCCGGGATCATCGGCGTAGGCGACCTTGCGGCCCTCGGAGTCGAGCAGCGTCAGCGTCGGGTCCACGTGATAATCCAGCTTCATCGAGTCCACGCGAAAATCGTACTGATCTCCCGCCCGCGCCTGAAAGCTGAAGAAGTGTCTCTGCTTGGGGCGGCTCAAAGCGCCGTTCACGATTACCGGACCCTCAACCCGAAGCGCGGTTTCCCGGGTGTCGGGGGCGGCGGCGGTCACCTCGGGCAAGTCCGACACCCAGACGCGCGGCGCCATGGGCGCTTCACCGTCCGAGGTCTCCAGGTGCAGCCGGTGCGGCCCGAGCGCCGCCGCGTCCGGAGCTGTCAGCCGAACCAGCAGCTCCTTCGGGGACTTGCGCAGAATCTCTCCGACTGCCTCGCGGTCTCCCATCCAGACTTTGGTCACGCGGTCCAGGTTCGCGCCGTGCAGTGCGATCGCCGTGCTGACTCCACGCTGCAAGCCGGCGGGCAGGGTGTGGCGGACAAACGGGAAGACTCCGGCGGCAAGCCGATAGTCCGCATTGCGTCCGCCGGCCAGGGAGCCGACCCGCAGGATGTACCGGCCGTTTTCCTCGGGCGTAAACTCGATGTGCGGATCGCCGAAGATCGTATCGTCGTCATTCCACAGAAGCTCATGCCCTTTGGCGTCGAGCACGGCCAGATCGGCGTCGAGGCGCGATCCGTTGCGCGTCGCCATAACGTGGAAGACGTAGGTCTGACCCGCCGAGGCCTCGAAGCCGAAATGGTCGAAGTCCTCGGCCTCCACGATTCCGTTGACCACAACCGGCAGATCCAGCGGTTGCGGCTTGCGCCAATCATCGTTCGGCTCTAGCTCATTGAGCTCGGGCCTGGCCCCGATCTCGATGACGCCGACGTAGGTTCCATGAGGACCTCGGATGCGGAAATCGCGGCGCCCGGCTTCGGCGTCGGGCTGCGCTTCGAGCCGGATCGTCGCGCGGGAAGGATGGGCGGCGACGATCTCGGCGACGACGCCCCGCCCCGCGATCTCAATCCCAGTCAACCCGGCTAGGTTGGAGCCGCGAAGCTCAAGCTCCGTCGCCACGCCTCGGACGGCGCCGCGCGGGAAGACGCTCTGCACGCTGGGAGCAAGATTGGGAAACTCCTCCTGTGCGAAGGCGGGCACGGCGAGGGCCCACAGTGTCGCCGCAAGCGCCGGCAATCGACGGCTAGTCACCCGCGCCTCCCAGGGCGGGCTCCAGTTGCAGCTTGTGGCGCTGCATGCCGCCTGGATTGACTCCCAGCCACAGGAGGGCGGCCAGCAGGGTAGTTCCGGCGCTCATCATCAGCACGATGTCCCAGTTGCCTGTGACGCCCAGCACCCAGCCCATCAGCGCCGGCGAAGCGAATCCAGCGCAGTTCGAAGCCGCGTTCATCATCCCCGCCACCGCGCCGCCCGAGGCGCCGCCGATATCGACCGCCGACGACCAGGCGGCGCCAAGGTACAGGTCCACCGCGCCCGCTGCAAGCCCCATGCAAATCGCCGCGGCTCGCGGCTCAGCCAACCAGATGCCGGCCGACATCAGCAACGCGCCAAAGACAAGCGAGACCAGTCCGATCTGCGTCCGCGCGAATCGCGGGTGGTACTTCCGACCGATAATGTCCGTCAGCACGCCGCCGCCCCAGGTGGCGATCATTCCCGCCAAGAAAGGCAGTCCCGCATAGAACGAAACCTCGGCCGGACCCATGCCGCGATTCTCTTTGAGATACGTCGGGAACCAGGTGATGTAGAACTGCCACATGAAGGTCGAGCCGAAGGCCGCCCCCAGCAGTCGCCACAGACGGGGCGAGCGCAGGATCGGCCCCCACGAGGCCGAACCGGTTCGGCGCGGCCCCGCCGTGGCGGCGTCGCGGGCCAGAATCTCGGCCTCCGCCGCGTTCACGCGCGGGTGGTCGGCCGGATTGTCGCGATACCAGTACAGCCAGACAACGCAAGCGAGCACGCCGACCGCGCCGAAGACAAAGAACATCGCCCGCCAGCCCACGCTGAGCAGCAGCAATGTCGCCAGGGCGGGCGTGATGGCTCCGCCCAGCCGTCCGCCGCCGAGGTAGGCCCCAAATGCTGTCGCGCGTTCCGTGTTGAGCGTCCACCGGCTGAACGCCGTCGCCACCGAGGGAGAGAGCGCCGCCTCCAGCAGCCCGAAAATGAAACGAATCGCCAGCAGCGAAGCAAGGCTCCAAGCCACGCCGGTCAGACCGGTAAAGACGGACCAGCCCAGAATGGCGAAGGCCACGATCCAACGCGCTCCGAAGCGGTCCGCAGCCACTCCCCACGGCGCTTGTCCTAGAAAGTACGACAGGCTGAAGATGCTGAACACCAGGCCCATCTCCGCCGGTGTGAACGAAAAGGCCTTTTGAATGTCCGGCGCCGCCACCGCCACGCAGACCCGGTCTGTGTAGCACATCAGGTTGATGAGCAGCGTCAGCAGGACAACCGAGTAGCGGGCTCTTGTGGGCTTTTCCGTCACGACTGAATATCCGGCGAAGTTAGTATCCGGCGGGCAGCTCTAGCTCCGGGTCCAACGGGTAGATCGGCCGGGAGACCCGCTTCCAAGGTAGGCTGCTCAACCGGGCGGTGCTGACGCCCGGCGTATCGACCACGAACAGGTGCTTTGCAATCGGCTCATAAGCCGCGCGAAAACCGTTCGGCGACTTGACAGCCACGATCTGGCACCACGTGGGGTCAATGCCATGGCTGCGGAACAGCGCCGGGTCCACTGTCATGGAGGACTTTTCCGCAACTAGAATGTGAACCTTGCCAACGATCAACACGGCGGCGCGGCCCATGTCGGTCTCAATGCCGGTGTTGTAACCGCGCGCCCTGGCCGTCCAGCGGCCGTCCGAGAGCAGGCGCACGCGCCCTTCCACGTGGACGGGATTGGAGTTGATCGTATCGAAGCAGCCGCCGATCGGGGCGGAGACGCTGCCGCCCGCGCTCGCCTCGAATGCCTTGGCCACGGCCGCCGGGTCCACCACGAAGATCGCCGCCGGTCCGCTGAGCGGGGCCGTGACCAGGTGCTTCAGCAGCCCGGTCGAATCCCCCGGCGAACCCGACCCGGTGGAGTCCGAGGACTCCGACAAGACCACCGGCCACTCGTCGGCTTTCGTTTCACAAGCAAAACGAACGGCCTCATCGACCGGGGTCAGCTCAGCGGCGAAGGCCTCGCGCAGGTCCCACAATCTGCGCGCCAGCCTTCGGGCGCAATCGCGCGCGGCCTCGCGATTACCGTTGCCCACGACAACGATCGAGGAGCCCATCTCGTCCACGTCCATCCACGGCTGGACCGGGAAGATCGAGACCGCCTCAAAACCTTCCGCCTCCAGCCGCTGCGCTTCCACAATCAGCTCGTGCAGTGGTCCCGACGACGTTTGTGAGCGCTCCGCGTTCAGAATTAGCGGCAACTTGGCTAACTCAACCACCGGCTCGGACTCGCCCGAGAGGGTCCGCAACAGCAGCCGGGCGGCCTTCTGGCCCGTCTCGAACATGTCGATGTGCGGGTAGGTGTGATAGCCGACGATGGCCGTCGCCCGTTCCGCCATGGCCTTGGTCACGTTGGCGTGCAGGTCCAGGGTGAGGACGATGGGGATGTCGGGCCCGAGGATCTCGCGGGCTCTGCCCAGAAACAGCCCCTCGACGTCGTCCACGCCGTCGGCGGTCTGCGCGCCGTGCATCGCCAGCAGCAGGCCGCTCACTTCTTCCGCGCTGCTCAAAGCTTGGCTGAAATTGTGCAGCAGACGTTCCAGATCCCGCCCGATCAGCCGGTTGGCCGTGATCGCCCAGGCTGCGCAGACCGGGGCGACCGGCTCGCCGGCCCCATCAAGTACATCGAGAAAGCCGCCCATTTCGGTGAGCTTGCCGCGATGCCTTTCCAGCACGGCCGAACCATAAACCGGCGAGAAGTCCTCGTAGTGCGTTGGGACGGGAGAGAACGTATTGCTTTCCTGCAGCATCGATGCAATCGCAATCATCGTTTCACCACTCTCCGCCGGGAACAGGCCCAGACGCATGGGTCGCCCCACGCGCCCTGGCTGTTCCGTCTTTGCCTGGCGTTCGACGCCACCTTCAGAACACCAGCTTAAGGCTCATCTGCGAAACCCTCGCCGGTCCCGCGGATGCTATCACGCCATAGTTGGGGGTGCCGATCGCGCTGCCAGGCGCGCCGAAGTTGGTGCGGTTCGTCGCGTTGAAAAACTCGCCGCGAAACTCCAGCCGCATCGATTCGGCCAATTGGAACGCTTTTTTGACATTCAAGTCGAAATTAATCACGCCCGGCATCAACACGGTACGCGTCTCCGAGTTGCCGAACTGGTAGAGGTCGGGCACTACAAACGCGCCGGTGTCGAACCAGCGCCCGATGGTGCGCTCGCTGGTCGGCAGGTTGGGGTCGCGGATCATATCCGGGCGTTGAGTATTGCCCGAGTTCAGTCGCGCGGACCCACCCTGAATGCCGACCGCAAAGACCCCGCCGCTTTGGAGCGTCGAGATCGTGCTGAGTTGCCATCCGCCCAGGACCCAGTTCACCGGACCGCTCCTGTCGAGGAACTTGCGGCCTTTACCGACCGGGAGCTCCCACACCGCGCTGGTGACTGAGACGAACTTGCGGTGCGATGCCGAAAGCCCGCGCTGCGACAGATTGTTGAAGTCCTGCGACACCGCGCCGCCATTGGGGTTGCCGGCGACCGACGAGAACGACTGGTCGATCGTACGGGAGAAGGTGAACGAGCTCAGTATTGTAAGGCCGTCACTGAAGCGCCGCGTATACTTCGCCGTCGCCGAGTTGTAGAACGTCTTGGCATCGGAGCGAATCTGCGTGATCGCGCCAAACTGCGGCAACGGGCGCCGCGGCTGAATCGGGCCTGGCCCGGGGGGCGCGTCGTTGAAGTTGACGGCCCGGTCGGCGCCCAGCGCATGGTTGCCCGCGTAGCCGATCTCAATCGCATCGCTATCAGTCAGTTGGTGCGACAGGTGCAAGGAGCGCAGTTGCGAGTACCCGGAGGCGAAATCGCTGGTCAAGCCGCCAAAGTTGGGCGGCGGGGGCGCTCCCGCCACTGCCGAGGGGAACGGATCGTTCCAGGTGATCGGGGGCGCGCCGGCGTCGGCGAAGAACGTGGTGGTCGTGGCCCACGGCGGGTTGCTGCCCAACCGGAACAGCGCCAAATTCATTGTGTAGTTGTAGTAGATTCCGTAGCCGCCTCGGATCACTGTACGGCCGGACGCGAACGGTCGGTATGCAAACCCGAACCGAGGCGCGAAATTGTTCCAGTCCGTCGGGTAGAACGGATCACCCGCCTGCATGGGAATGGGCTGTCCGGTCCCGAAATCGAACCCAGTGACCTCGCCGCGCGCGTCGTTGACCGGCGTGGAGGGCTCCCAACGTAGACCGAGATTCAAGGTGAGCTTGGGAGACACTTGCCAGTCGTCCAGGAAGTACAGGCCGTTGCGCTGCGTCCGCATCCGGATCGTCCAGGCCCTATCGCCGACCGTCGTCTGTTGTGGCAAACCGAGCAGGAAGTCGCCCATCGCGTTCTGGGAGCCGACCGGGTTGTTGTTCTCGAACCTGAACGCGCCACGCACGGTCAGACCCTGGGTGCGGTCGCTGCGGACGCTGCGAATGTCGAAGCCGGTCTTGAACTGGTGCTTGCCGCGGTTCAAGGTGACGTTGGTGACGTACTGCCACACTTCATCCGGCTGAATCAGCGGGTTGTTGGTGAAATCGCCAACCGTCGACATCCCCGCAATGGCAATCGAGGGGAAGCCGTTCGTCTGTCCCGCCGCCGGGATATTGGGAATCCCCAGCTCGCGTTCGATGCTGAAGTCGGTGTTCTCCCGCGGGTCAGCCTGGAAGATGAAGCTGCGGTTGAACGACACGCGGGACTCCTGAATCACCGTGGGCGACCATACCCGCGTATAACCGAGGACCGCGTTGTAGGCCTTCAGGCCGGTGATGCGCTGGAAGCCGGGGAAGAACTCCGGGTCAGGCCGGTTGCGGTTGTCGTAGGCGAAGCGCCCGAAGAACAGATCCTTCGAGCTGAAGCGATGGTCGATTTTTTGGATCGTCGAGTCGCTGTCGGTCGGAACCGGGGCCAGGATCTGGTAGTTGAACACTTGACCGGGCGTGTTGGCCTGGGGGTAGAAGCCGAGAATCGCTTGAGCCTGCGGGGTGATCCGGCTGTTCGGGATCCGATTGCCAGGGAAAGGCTGCCCGGTGACCGGATCGATGACCGGGTTCGGATTGGGGGCCCCGGCCGAAGTGCGGCTCAGGTCGCCGGCCCGCTGCTCGTTGGTCGGCAGAATGAAGCGGCCGAAGTTCTCCTGGCGGATGCGAATCCCTTCGTAGTTGGAAAAGAAGAAGGTACGGTCCTTGCCGTTGTAGAGCTTGGGCAGGACGACGGGTCCGCCGATGGTGCCGCCGAACTGATTCTGGCGCAGCTTGGGCTTGCTGGTCGGGAAGAAGCCGCGAGCGTCCATGGCGTCGTTGCGCAGGAAGTTGAACAGCGTTCCGTGCACTTCGTTCGTGCCGGACTTGGTGACGATGTTGACGTTGGCGCCCGCCTGGAAGCCGAACTCCGCCGAGAACGCGCCGGTCTGAATACGAAACTCCTGAATCGCGTCCACCGACGGATTAAACGAGTTCCAGTTGTAGAAGCCGACGTTCATGCTCGCGCCGTCGAGGTTCCACTCGTTGTCCGTATCGCGTTGGCCGTGAGCCCACACTCCGACGCCGCCGGCGAGAAAGCCCTGCAGCGTCGCGCCCCCCGGCACTCCGTTTTGAATGTTCGGCGTCAATAGCGCCAGCGTGTTGAAGTTGCGGCCGTTGAGCGGCAACTCAACCACACGCTTGTTATCCACGACGTCGCCGAAGGCCGCGTCCTCGGTGTTGATCAGCGGCGCTGCGGCTGTCACGCTAACTGACTCCGTCACGTCGCCGGCGCTCAGGACCACGTCGATACGCGCACGCTGCTGAACCTGCAGCACGATTCCTTTGCGCACTTCGGTCTTGAATCCGTCAGATTCAATCGTGAGCTCGTAGGGGCCGATGGGAAGGTTGTTGAGCACGTACGCTCCCGAGGCGTCCGTGCGGGTCTCTCGGACCAGATTGGTGGCCGTGGCTAGCGCTTCAACTCGAGCGCCGGGGATCACGCCGCCGCTAGAGTCGGCAACAACGCCGAGAATGGAGCCCGTGGTCAACTGAGCGGACAACCGTGGTTGGACCGCAGAGACCATCAACGAGACGCCGAAAACGACGATTAGCGCGATTTTTTGGCCGTTTGCGGCCGTGCTGAGTGGCATATAGGTCCTCCTGGCGGACTGGCGTGGTATCACGAAGCATGGTTGCATGGAGGATGCGACAGTGTCAACTCCCATTTTCAGGGGTGCCGAGACGGGCGCACCCCCAAGCGGAAGTCATTTACTCTAGGGCGTTTCCACCTGTCCGCTCAGGCGAATGAGGGACTGTTGACAGCGATTGGCGAATTGGTATTGTATGGTATTATTTGGTTTCCGCCGCGAGATTCCATCCTTGTCGATTGACACCGCCAGCGCCGTTCCGATTCCCGCCCAACTCCGCGAGATTTTTCTGGAAGAGATCCGGCAGGGCAGATTCGAAGACTCCAAGAAGGTGCCGTCCGAGCGCGCGCTCGCGGAGCGCTACGGCGTTTCACGGACATCGGTTCGGGAGTCTCTCAACACGATGGTGCGCGAAGGCCTGCTCGTGCGCCGCGTGGGCAAGGGGACCTTTGTGGCCGGCGACGGGCGCGACCCCGCCGAGCAGCAGTTCGCCTCCATCGCCTTTTTGATTGGGGAGAACATTTTTCGCTTCGTTCGCCCCGGCTACAACCGCATCCTGCTCGGCGCCCAGGAAGCGTGCAGGCAGGCGGGCTTCCAGTTGCTCTTCCACGCGGTGCCGGAAGAAGAGTCCGACCCCAGCCTGCACTTTCTTGAAACGGCCGGCACGGAGCTGCGGGCCTGGATCGTCACCGGCGGGCTACACCACCGAGCGATCGACCGCATTCTGCAATCGCCGCTCCCGGTCGTCTTCGTCGATTTGCTGGTGGACGACGAAAAGAGCAGCTTTGTCGGGTTTGACTACGCCACCGGCACGCGACTGGCGATGGAGCACCTCGCTGAGCTGGGACATGAGCGGATCGGCTTCATCGGGTTTGCGAACTCGGAGAAGTACGAGGCCTACTGGCGGACGCTGGAGCAGTTGGGGCTGCGGTACGACCCGCACTTGGTGAAGTTTTTGCAGTTGCCCGACGTGCAGCCCAGCATCTCGTCCGGCTTCCGGATGATGCAACAGATGGTCGCATCAGAGCGGTTGCCGACAGCCGTTCTGGCTACCAACGACCTTGTGGCGGTGGGCGTAATGGAAGCGCTGACGGTGGCCGGGATTCGCGTCCCGCAACAGATGAGCGTCATCGGATTCGACGATCTGGGCCAGGAGGTGGATCCGCCGCTCACCACCGTACGATCCGATGTGGAAGGCGCCGGCCGTTTGGCGGCGACCTATCTGATTGAGCGCCTCCGAGTTGGCGAACAAAAAGAACCGCGCAAGATCGTCGTGCCCACGGAGCTCATCGTGCGCGGCACGACCGCGCCGCCGGGAGGAGACAGCGATTGAGCCGGAGTTGGAAAACCTCACGAAGCCTTCTGGAGAGGGCTCGCGGTTCGTTGGCGGGGGGCGTCAGCAGCCCCTTCCGCGCCAAGGCGCCCGTTCCCCTTTACTTCAAGGGAGGCTCCGGCGCGCGGTTGATCGATGTCGATGACAACGAGTACATCGACTACCAGTTGGCATGGGGGCCGATGATCCTCGGCTATGCGCATCCGGTGATGGTGGAGGCCGTCGCACGCCAAGCCGGTTTGCCGCACAGCTACGGCGCGCAGCACGAGCTCGAGATCGCCGTCGCCGAGCGAGTGCAGGCGATGGTTCCATGCGCCGAGCGCGTGGCGTTCACCTCAAGCGGCAGCGAAGCGGTGCAACTGGCCCTGCGCTTGGCGCGCGCGCACAGCAACCATCCGCTCATCGTCAAGTTCGAAGGCCACTATCACGGCTGGATGGACAACGCATTGTGGAGCTACAAGCCGAGCGCGGAGCAGGCCGGCCCGTTGGATGCGCCGCAGCGCGTGGCGGGCTCGCGCGGGCAACTCCAAACGGCGGGCGAGGGTCTGCTGCCGGCTCCCTGGAACCGCCTCGATATCTTGGAGCGGCTACTGGAGGAAAACTCCGGTCGGGTGGCGGCGATCATGATGGAGGCGATCCTCTGCAACAGCGGCTGTCTGTTGCCTGCGCCGGGCTTTCTGGAGGCGGTCCGGGAGCTCGCGGACCGTCACGGCGCATTGCTGATTTTCGATGAAGTCATCACCGGCTTCCGCGTGGGACCCGGCGGCGCGCAGCAGATGTACGGCGTCACGCCTGACCTGGCGACCTTCGGCAAAGCCATCGGCGGCGGCCTGCCGCTCAGCGCGGTGGCCGGTCGGCGCGAGCTCATGGAGCAGATGTTTACCGGCGACGTGGTCTTCGGCGGCACTTTCAACGGCAACCCGCTGTCCTTGGCCGGCGCGGACGCCTGCCTGCGCGAGCTCAGCCGAGACGATGCGGCCGCGCTACGTCACGCCGACTCTCTTGGCGCCGAGCTGATGGCGGCAATCCAGGAGTCGGCGAACCGCCACGGAGTCCCGCTGGTGACGACCGGCGTCGGCACGGCCTTCTCCCTGCATTTCACGCGGCGCGAAAGCCCGGATCACTATCGAGACACCCTGGAGGACGACCGCGCCATGCTCAGCCGCTTCCTTCAACTGGCGCTCGAAGAGGGCGTCGTGCTGGTGCCGGACGGCAGGGTATACGTGTCGGCTGCCCACACCCATGATGACTTGGCCGAAACGGTCGAGCGGATGGATAGGGCCTTCGCGCGCCTGGGCAATCCTTAGGGCTTGCCACTGACCCTATCGCCCTCATCGCCGGCCTCAAGAAAACGCAGGGGGTCGCTTGCGCTATAGGCCTGGGAGTGGAGACAACAGGAAGCGCATGGCGCGCTTCGTCCAATAAGCCCCCGAACAAGCTTGGCTGCTGCCGCCGCGGCTGGACGATGAGTTGGGCCATGAGCATCTGGCCTGCTTTATCCACACCGTCGTCGAAAAGCTCGACTTGGCCATGTTTCGCGACGTCTACAGCGACGCCGGGCGGCCCGCCTACCCGCCGTAGATGATGCTCAAGCTGTGGTTTTACGCCTATTCCCAAGGGCTAGCCCGGATACTCTTCACTTAATAAAAAAAGTGTGGCAAACTGTTCCCGAGGGAACAGGAGGCCGCCATGGCTCGTACGCTCGCGGCGCTGCCGGCCGGCAGCCGCGTCACCGATTTCATCAGTCTCGGGGTCATCGCGCGCTGGTTTCCGCGCCGGACGGTCGATCGCGTCTTGCGCGAGAGCGGCAAGGCTTCGCGGCGTCAGCGCGATCTGCCGGCGCACGTGG
>CAYOPA010000078.1:4227-14834 GCA_964405625.1 uncultured Bryobacterales bacterium | reverse complement strand
AGCCAACCGCAACCTGTTCCTTCTTTCGTGGTCTCGACTACCGCCCGCACTCCACCATCCTCCTCTCCTTTCGATGGTAAGTTGTCCCTCCTTCAACGGCCTCGTTTTCCGCCCGCACTCCACGTCTGACCTCGCTCCTCCTCCGTTTGGCCGCTCTCGGGGCGCTTTACACCGCGATGGCAGGTCGGGGGCAGGTCGGGGACGGAGCCCGAATAGCGGGCTACGGTTACCCGGCCTTCAACTGGTTTTGGGCGGCCTTCCAGCCGCCCCTACGAAACCGTGGGAAGGTTTCGCGGTTCCGCCGCCGCTCGGCGGCTGAGCTGATAGATTACCCGGCCCGCCGCCGGAAACAGCTCCAGCAGCCGCACCGCCGGATCGCCCAGCCGCGAGCGGCACAGCAGCCATGAGATGGCAAAGCTGCCGCGCTGCATTAGGCCCAGCCGCCGCCTTTGGCGTCTCGAGTAGGCGCGCGCGGCGGCGGCAAAATCACATTCGCCTCGCAGCCACTCGGTCACGGCGTCGGCGGCGTCCACGCCGGAGCCAAGCGCGTTCGCCAGGCCCAGCCCCAAGAACGGCGCGGTCATGCCGGCCCCGTCCCCGGCCAGCAAAACCCCTCCCGCCACGGCCTCCTTGGGCGTCAGTGGCACTTGTGCGATGGTTTGCAACGACTCCGCGATGGGCGCGGCGCGGCCGATGCGCCGGTCGAGCGCCGGGTTGGTCCGCCGAATCCACTCGATCAGCGCCTCCGGCTTGCCCCCGGCCGCCCGCAACGCCTCCGCGCGAGCCAGTATGCCCAGCGTGCCGCGCTCGCCGTCCACGTTCACAAATCCGCAGTGGCCGCCGGGAAACAGGTAGAGGCGGACGGAGTCGTCTAGCGCGGGACGGGCGTATTGCAGCTTGACGCCGATGTAGGGGCTTGGGCGGTCCAGGAACCTGCGGCCCAGGGCACGGTCCAGGCCCGCGCGCTTGCCCCAGGCGCCAATCACGGCGCGCGCCTCGACATCCAGCCCTTCGGCGCACAACCGAAAACCCCGCTCCGGCGAACCCGACAGCTCCCGAACCTTCGTCCCTTCGCGGAAATCCGCGCCGCGCTCCACGGCGGCTGCACGAAGCTCAGCGTCCAGCGTGCGCCGCGACAGGCCCCATCCGCCGCCCGGCAGAGGCATCTCAAACACGCCGCCGCCGGCCGCGTGCAACCCCATGCTGCAAACACCGATCGCCCCGGCGGCCTGCACGCGGTCCAGCGCGCCCAGCGCCTCCAGCGACCCTCGCGCTTCGCCGGAGAGAAACTCGCCGCAGAATCGCGAAGGCGTCCCCACAAGCGCCTCCAGGACGACGGGACGCAGACCGGCCGCGGACAACCGCAACGCCACCGCGCAACCGGCCGCGCCGCCGCCGACCACTGCGACGTCGGCGGTCAGCTTCATTCCCGAATTACCGCGGTCACCCGATACCAAGGCCAATGCCCTTGGACATCGGCGTCGGAGAATCCGGCCTCGCTCAAGATTTCGCGCAGTTCCCGCACGGTGTAGGCCCTCTGAATGGAAAGCAGACCGTCGTGCCGCGATAGGCGCGACCGCGCCAGCAGCAGCTTGGTGAGGTGGAATAACAACTCCGGAGCGTGGCCGCGCACCAGGTCGTTGAGCACCACCGGCCCGCGCGTGAGCCGGACCAACTCGCGCGCCGCCCGAACGACCGCGGGCGGCTCCAGGTGATGCAGGGTCAACGTGGAGAACGCGGCGTCGAAAGCGCCGTCAGCGAAGGGAGCAGAGGTCATGTCGGCCGCCAACATCTGAACGCCGCGCGGCCGGATCACCAGATTCCGCTGCGCCAAGTCCAACCCGTACAGGCGCAAGTCAAAGCCGGCTCGCCGAGCCTTCTCCGCCAACCAAGCCGACAGGCCCGCGCTGCCGCAGCCCGCCTCCAGCACCCGGGCCGTCCGCCCCTGCCTTGCGGCGGCCTCCACGACGGGCCATATGTGCCGCCGGAGCGGAACCAACCCGCCCAGCAGCCGGTTGTAGCGGGCCATTTCGCGCAAATTGGCCCCCACTTCGTCCACCGTGCCATGGCCCAAATCCAACAGCTCAGGCTGCCGGCTGCGCACTGGCGGAGCGATCGAGCGCTCGATCAGCGTTGCCAGGATCACCGCGCCCCTTCGGTGATGGCCTTCAGCAAGGCCGGTAGTTCGCGGACGGAAGAGGCAATCTTCACATAATTCCACTTCGCCAGAGCCCTCGCCGAAGTCACGCCGCTGAGCACGCCCACGAACCCGACGCCCGCGCGGCCCGCGGCCTCGGCGTCAGCCGCGCTGTCGCCCACGTAGAGGGCTTCGCCGGCAGGAACGCCCAGCCGCTCTAGCGCTAGCAGCAGGCCCTCGGGGTCGGGTTTGTGGCGTGCCACGTCGTCTCCGCCGATGACGAGACTAAAGCTCTCCCGCAATTGGCTCCGCTCGAAAGTTTCCTCGATGCGGCAACGGTATTTTGTGGAGACCACGCCGAGCGAGAAACCGTCGGCGGCGAGCCCGCGCACGGTCTCTTCAACTCCGGGCAGCAGGTTGGTCAGCTTCACCATGATGAGATCCGAGCGCAGGCGCCAGTGTTGCCGAAATTCCGCCGACCTGGAGCGATACCGCTCTCCCGCCACGGCCGCCAGCGACTCCTCAAGCGAGAGGCCGATCGTGGCGCGGATGACATCCGGCTCGGCCGCCGCAAGCCCCATCGCGGTCAGGCTGGTGTTGAAGCAGTCGACGATCGCCTCCGACGAATCAGCCAGAGTGTAATCGAAATCAAACAGGATGGCGCGCGGCCTCACCCTTAGAGTTTGGCGCACAACCGCGATTTGTACACCGTGCTGGTACGCTGGGATATTCATCGTCCTGGAGGTCCTACCGATTTGATCCGAAATGCAGTAGTACCCGTGGCCGGGCTGGGCACGCGCCTGTTGCCCGCCACCAAGTCCCAACCGAAGGAGATGCTGCCGGTCGCGAAAAAGCCGATCGTACAGTACGTCGTCGAAGAGTTGGCCCGCAATCACGTGGACCGGTTGCTGTTCGTCACCGGGCGCGGCAAGCACTCGATCGAAAATCACTTTGACCGCGACACCGACCTGCGGGCTTCGCTGGAGCGAGCCAACAAGCTGGATCTACTCGAAGAGCTGGCGTTTGAGGGCATCGGGCTGAGCTTCATGTACACGCGCCAAGCGGCGCAGAACGGCCTGGGCGACGCCATCCTGTACGGCGAGCCTTTCGTCGGCCACGAGCCCTTTCTGGTGGCGCTGGGCGATTCCATCATCGGCATGAACGGCCATTCAGATATCTGCAGCCGCATGGCTGAAGCTTACGAGAAGAACCAAGCCGCCGCCGTCATCGCGGTCGAAGAGGTGGAACGGGAGCAGACTCGGCACTACGGCGTGGTGAAGCCCGAAGGCGACGGCGATGTTTTTACCATCAGCGACTTGGTCGAAAAGCCCAACCCCGAGGACGCCCCCTCCAACCTGGCGATCGCCGGACGCTACGTCTTCGCACCGCTGATTTTTGACATGCTGCGTCGCGTGGAGCCCGACAAAAAGGGCGAGATCCAGCTCACGGACGCCATTCGGATGCTCTGCCGGACCGGCCGCAGGGTGATCGGCGTCAAACTGCGCAAGGGCGAGAAGCGCTATGACATCGGCAATTTCCCCAGCTATTACGAGACGTTTGTGGAGTTCGCGCTGGCCGATCCCGAACATGGATCGGGCTTTCGGGAGCGGCTCAAGCAGATGCTGGCGGAATAGCCGATGCGGGCGCTGCTGTTGATCGACCTGCAATACGACTTCATGCCCGGCGGCGCGCTGGCCGTGCCCGACGGGGACGCCGTGGTGTTGGTCGCCAACCGCCTGCTGGATCGGTTCAGCTTCGTGGCCGCCAGCCAGGACTGGCACCCCGCCGACCACCAGAGCTTTGCGAGGCAACACCCCGGCCGCAAGCCGCTTGAGACGATCGATCTCGACGGCGTGCAGCAGACGCTCTGGCCCGATCATTGCGTGCAGGGTACGCGCGGCGCGGAGCTCCATGAGGAGCTGCGGACGGGCTCGATTGACCGGGTGATTCGCAAAGGGACCGACCCGCGCGTGGACAGCTACAGCGCATTTTTCGACAACGCCCGCAAGCACAAAACGGATTTGGATTCGGTGTTGCGGGAGCAGGGCGTTGAAGAGGTCGTACTGCTGGGGCTCGCGACTGACTATTGCGTGGTCTTCAGCGCCTTGGACGCGGTGGAGCTGGGGTACAAGACCGTGGTTGTCCGCGACGGCTGCCGCGCTATTGACCAGCCCGCAGGCGGCGAGGCGGCGGCCTGGGACAAGATGCGGCGGGCGGGAGCAGTGATTGTGAATAGTGAGGAGCCCAGCTAAATGAGTGAAGTGGCGGACATTCTCGGTGAGGGCCGCTATCTGCGGCTGCTGAGCCGCAAGTCGTGGGAGTTCGTGCAGCGGCCCAACGCTTCAGCCGTTGTGGTGATCGCGTCCGTCAATGAAGCCGGCGAAGCGATCTTCGTGGAGCAACACCGCGAAGCGCTGCAGCGCAGCGTCATCGAGTGGCCCGCCGGGCTGGTGGGCGATCACCCCGGCGCCGAAGACGAGGCCTTTGAGACGGCCGCGGCCCGGGAGCTCGAAGAGGAGGCAGGCTATCGCGCCGGCGAGATCTCTTTTGCGACGCAGGGACCTTCAGCCTCGGGCATGTCCGACGAGATTCTCGCTATCTTGATCGCCAAAGACCTGGAGAAAGTAAGCGACGGCGGCGGCGTGGGCAGCGAGAACATTACCGTCCACTCGATCCCGCTCGCCCAAGCGCATGACTGGCTGGAGGCGAGGATGGCCGCCGGCACGCTGGTGGACCCCAAGGTTTTCGCCGGTCTCTACTTCCTGGAACGTAGCCTGCGTCTCTGAAAAGCTAGGATGGTGAAGATGTCTGAGGATGTGGTGCGGCCGGAAACGGTGGAAGCGCTGGCGAGCGAGCTGGCCGCGGCGGCGGAATCCGGAGAACCGATCGAAACCGGCGGGGCCTTCACCAAGCGGCGCATCGGCGGTCCCGTGACGCCGGCGGCAACGCGCATCTCCACGGCGGCAATCAATCAAGTGTTGGCCTACGAGCCCGCGGACCTGACCATCAGCGTGGGTGCGGGCATGCGCTGGGCGGACTTAACCAAGCTGCTGGCCGACAACGGCCAAGCACTGCCGCTCGATCCGCCCTTCGCCGACTCGACGGTTGGAGGCGCTCTGGCGGCGGACCTGAGCGGCCCGCGGCGGCGTCGCTACGGCACGGCGCGCGACCTGGTGATCGGGATGAGCTTCGCCACCGTCGAAGGCAAGATTGTCGAGTCCGGGGGCATGGTGGTCAAGAACGTCACCGGCCTGGACATGAGCAAGCTGTTGATCGGTTCGATGGGCACGCTGGGGCTAATCGCGACGGCTAATTTCAAGGTCTTCCCGCGGCCGGAGACTTCGGGGACCTTCGCCTTCTTGAGCGACTCCACCGACAAGCTGGTGGCGTTACGCGGCAAGATCCTCAACAGCGCCGCCCAACCCACGGCGCTGGACCTGCTCAACCGTCCCTGCGGCGAAGGGCTTTCCGTCGATTTCGGGTCGGACTTCGTGCTGCTGGCTGAGGCGACGGGCTCGGAGGCCGTCGTGCGTCGCACGCGCTCCGCCTACGAGGCGCTTGCGCAAGAGGCGGGCGTGGAACTGATCGCTCCAGAGCCGACGGCGGCCGAGGGGTTGTGGCGCGCCATCCGGGAGTTCCATCCGACGGCGTTGGAGGCTTGCGGGCAGGGCCTGCTGCTGCGGATTTCCACGACGGCGACGAGCCTGGCCGAAACGCTGGCGCTGCTGGCGGGGATGGCCCCGGACGCCTGGGTGTTGTCGCGCGCGGCCAACGCGGTGATCTGGTGCGCCTTGCCCGACCACGAAGCCGGCGGCCGATTGCTGGAGCGCCTGCGAAAGAGCGACTCGAAAGTCCTGGTCGAAAGCGCGCCGGAAGGAGCTTCCGTGGAGCGCTGGGCTGCTTCAGGGACGCCTCTGGAAGCGATGCGGCGCGTCAAGGCCGCGTTGGACCCCCAAAATATACTCAACCGCGACCGGCTCTGGGGAAAGATCTAGCAGGCTCTACGCCGGCGACCGCACCCCGCCGAGGCGATTCAAGACCCGCGCCGGCAGGAACAAGATCGCCTTCAGCAGCTCAATCACGCCATTCACAGCCACGCCCAGCAGCCGGAATGGCAGCAGAACCACCCAAACGATCGGGTATAAGACCAGCGCCAGCAAGGCCAGCGGCCAACAGACCACGAACAACAACAGCCACAGTAGAAACGTCAGCATCGCAGGGCTCCTCTTTTTGCGATACGAAGCGCGTTGCGTGAAGGTTCCCCTACTTTTTGAGCGTGATCCAGATCGGGCTGGCCCAGGCCATGTTGTCGTCTTCCTGGATCACCCGCACGTAGTAGTAGCTCTCGCCGGGCTCGGCCGCGCGGTCCACGTACGTCAGCGAGAGCTCGTCCACGCCTGGGTGCGCCGTGTAGACGATCTTGTTGTTCTTGATAATGTCGAGCTGCGTGATTTTGGCCGTGCCGATCACCCCGATTTCCAACTTGGGCGCCTGGTCGGTCGTATATTCGTCGCCCATGGCGTAGCCGCCGGACTGGAAGTCCATGATGATGTTGTCCGTGGCGGCGTAGGTGCGCCGAGCGTAGAGAGAGTCCCAGATGGCGCCATAGCTGCGCTCCGGCGTGTAGGCCGCGGCATAAGAATTGTGCGTGGCCCGGTGGTCCGAGCTGGCGATAAAGCCCATCTTGTAGCCCTTGGCCAGCGCGTTCCAGATATAACCCTTCTCGCGCATCGAGCCCGAGGTGATGTACCCGCCGACCACGATGTCGCTCGCCACGGCCGCCTTGGGCGCCCCGTAGTATTCGTAGGAATCGCGGTTGCCCTGGTACATCTCCACCAGGCGCTCGACTTTCTCATTGTTGTAGCGCCAGTCCGTGCCCATCTGCGTCGCCGTGGTGTGCGGAATGCTGAGCTGCTCCGGCCGCTCCCCGCGGCCGAGAATCGTGTCCCAGAGGAAGAGCTGATCGTCTTCCGCAGCCCCCGATTGGCCGGTCCCGGGTTTGATCTGTAGCGGCTGATAGCCGCGCGCCTTGGAGACGATATTGCGGTGACCGTCCGGGTAGGCGACCGTCCGCTCGTAATTCAACAACGGATGGAAATACCCCGGCAGCTTGTAAATATCAACAGCCTTATCCACCATCCGCCAGACATATTCGCTCAGATCGTCTTGCGGCAGCAGGTGCTCGGACGGTCCTAGAAAGTCCATGTCGGCGGCGTCAATGGCGTAGCGGTAGACGTCATACATGGAGCCGTCGGATTGGCCGTCAAAGGAGATATCGGTATGGCGGTGCAGATCGCCCCAAGTGACCTTGTAGCGCTTGCCGTCCACCTCCATCTCGTAGGTCTTGTAGAGCGGATCGACCTGCTTGGGCTCGGCGTCATCGACCTCCAGCGGCGCACGCAGCCCCGGCGCTCCAACCAGCGACTCGCGATCAACGGCGCTCGCGGCCACCTGGTCCATGGCGATCTTGCCGACGTGGAGGTCATACCGCGCAAACCCGGGGTCCTCTCGCGGAAGGCTCCAGCCGTCAGTCTGGCCGGCTACCCACAGATCCCCGTTGCGGTCCACCGTCGCGGCGGCGCGCTGCTCCTGGCGGCCGTCGCTAAAGGGGATTGCCACCGATTCGGTCCAGCCTTGGCCGTCGAACATCACAGCCTGGAAGTTCCAGTAAGGGAGGATCGAGCGGTCCTCGCGCTCGGGCGGGTTGAAGCGGCCGATCGTCCGCATTCGGACGACTGCCCATACCCGCCCGCGCCCATCAACCTGCAAGATCGGATTCTCGGTAAAGGTCTCATACGAGCTCGGCAGACCCAGGGTCATGCGGCTGCCCAGAACGGGCTTGCCGGGAAGCTTCTCATCCAGCGGGCTCAGCGGCGTCCGCAGCCGATCGCCATCCAGCACGCGCACCTGGACGCTGCGCGTCGAGTACAAGCCGCCGTCGGCGCGCAGGATACCGTTGATGCCGTGCCTGTCCTTGCCCCAGTCCGGTCCGGAGTTGTCGTAGGCGATCCACAGCCGGTCGCGGCGGTCATAGGCCAGCGCCGCGCGGGCCTCGGCGTCGTCGCTGTCGGTGATGCGCTCCACCGGGCCGAGCTTGCCGTTGCGGTAGCGGCGCAGGAAGATATCGTAGTTGCCGTGGCGGTAGCTGTCCCAGGCAATGGCCGCCTCGCCGCGCGAATTGACGGCCAGGGCGGGCTCCCAGTCGCTGGCCGGGTGCTCGGTGACCTTCATCTCCTCGGACCACTTCCCGTTGCGGCGAACTTTCAGCGAGATGTCCGTGCGCGGCTCGCCCGCCGACTGCCAGGCCAAAAAGATCTCGCCATCCTTGCCCGCCGCGAGCTTGGGAAAGGTGTCCGGACCGGCCGAGCGCGTCAGGCGTTCCACCTGCGACCAGCGGCCGTCCGTGTACTCCCGCTGGTACAGGTCGCTCGTCCCATCGACCGTCGCCGACCACACCGCCAGCAGGGTTTTGGACGCGGTGGAGAGCAGTTGCACCTGGTAGTAGTCGCCCGCGGCGGGCGAGATCTCCTCGGCCTCGCTCCAGGTCGCGCCGTCATCGGTGTAACGAACGAAAAGTCGCTCCTGGCGGCCTTGGTGCGATACCCAGGACGACCAGACGCGGCCGTCGGGACCGACCGACAGCGCCGGGTAGTCCTCATCGGTCTCAGGCCCGGCCATGCGCTCGGCAACGGGCGCCCGCTCGACGCGGATGCGGCCGTCGAGCAAGTTCCGTGGCGCCAGGAAGCGAATGTCTCCCGTGCGAAACTCGGCGGCGCCCTGCGCGGTGGTCAGCTTAACGACCGCCGACTCCGGGCCGTCCACTTCCAGAATGAAGCCCTTCCACTTGGTTCTGGGGAAGACGGCCTGCTCTTGGGGCATCAGGCTGATGTTGCCGTCGATCTGATTGCCGGCCTTCCAACTCGAAGCGGTAAACGTCTCGCCGGGAGCAAAGTGATGCATGGCCAGGATGGTGGCCGCGCCGCCTTCGGCCGTCAGCGACCCGGACCAGTCCGCCGGATCGGCGTCGGCGCCGCCAAACAGGACGCGGAAGTGTTGCGGTGCGGCGGAGCAGACCGTAGCCAGGACGAGCAGACACGCAACGAGGCGGAACATAGGATTACAGGATAGTACGCTGGGCTCTTGGCGACGCGGAGCCTCACGTGGATCCGAGACAGAGCTCTAGAAATCGCCGTCGCGCTGCTGGAAATGGGTCGGCTTGCCCAAGCCGGCCCCTCCAGCGGCCACCCAGCCAGCCACCTGCTCCACCATCCAATCGATCGTTACCGTTTCAGGGTCGAACAGCTCGGCGCACAACGCAGCGTTGTTGAGCAGAGCCGTCGGAGCCTCCGTGCCGCTGAAGCGCGCCTCCACGCCGAACAGCGCCGCGAACCGTTCCGCCAGGTCGCGCACGCGCAGCGTCCGCGCGCCCGTCAGGTTCAACACAAACGGCGGGTTGGAGGCGTGCGCGAAGGACCTCAACGCCACGGAATTGGCGTCCCGCTGCCAGATCACGTTCACATATCCCATCGACACGTCCACGGGCTTGCCCGCATGAACCTGCTCCGCGATATCGCGCAATACGCCGTAGCGCAGGTCGATGGCGTAGTTCAGCCGCAGAATGGCCAGGGGAAAGCCGTAGCGGCCGCTTTGGTAAGAGAGGACGCGCTCGCGGCCCAGCGCCGACCAAGCGTACTCGCCCACCGGCTGGACGGGATCGGACTCCGTTGGGCCGCCGGACTCCACCAGGGCCAGCGGATAGACATTCCCCGAAGAGAAAGCCACCATGCGCGAAGTCTTGAACCGTTCGGCGGCATAGGCCGGCGCGGCCGCGTTGATCGCCCACGTCAAGCCCTGGTTGCCCTTGGTTCCGAACTTCTGCCCCACCATGTAGAGCACGTTGGGGCTGTCGGGCAGGGCGCGCACGGCTTCCGGGTCCAGCAGGTCGCAGGAGGTGGTCTCCACGCCCATGTCGTCGAGAGCCTCGCGTCCGGCCGGGTCGGAAAACCGCGCGGCGCCGCGAACCCGCAACACGACGCCTGCTTGCTCAGCGGCCCGCAGCGCCAGACGGGCCATCGTCGGCCCCATCTTGCCTGAAACGCCTAGCAGCAACAGGTCGCCGTCCAGGCCGCGCACGGCTTCCACGTCGGCGGGCGTCGGACGAGACAACGCCTCTTCGAGATCAGCTTCGCTCTGGATCGACATGACGAACAAATGCAACCCGCCTAGGTCGACAGCTCTTCGGGAAACAGAGCCACGCCGGTCGGCGGGGGAAGCAGTTCCCGCAACGTCTCCAACCGCTGACGGATGGCCCGGCTGGGCAGTTGACGCGGACCGGTCTCCACGTCGATATCGCAGCACAAGCCGTGTAGGTAGAGGCTTAGGGTGTCGATCAAGGCCTGTTCGGCATAGCCGCGGAACAGCTTCGTGTCGCGGGTGGCGTTGGTCTGCCGGCCCAGGAGCTGCTCCTTGA
>CAYOPA010000078.1:0-4217 GCA_964405625.1 uncultured Bryobacterales bacterium | reverse complement strand
CCGTTGCGCATCGCGACCCGCATGCCCTTGCCGGCGCGGAGCTCTTCTCGGATGAGGTCAAAAAACGGCTTCAGCAGCGCGTCGCCGGCGCGCTCAGCAAATAGCGCGGCGAGCTCGTCGTAGAGCGTGTCGTGGCTGTCGGCCACGTCGCTGTCCTTGACGGCCAAGAACACGTAGGTCTCACCCTCGTGCTCCATGACGGCTGAGAACAGCTCGCGCGACTCCGACGGCGGCTGAAACGCCACCAGCGGCCCCTGCGACGACCCGGCCTTGGTCGCCTTTTCCAGATAAGCCACCAGCACCAACCGCAGCTCCCTGATGGTCTCCAGCAGCTTCGGCGGAACGGCGGCCGCCGGATCATAGACCAGCCGCTGCAGGTCCGAGCTCTCCAGCGGAATCATGGAAAAGTAGCTCAAGGACCGGTTCACCGGCACCATCTGCCCGTTGCATTGGCGAGCGAACTCGCCGGCGGAAACTTTTGAAGCTGAACCCATGGGAAGACGTGCTTGATCCAACCTTAGAGTGTAGCAATCTCGGCCCGCCGAGCCTCTTTCAACCCCGTCATGCGGAATCGTCTACGATTAGCCTCATGCGTCGCCTGAGCGGTCTGCCGGTCGCGTTGTTGCTCTTGGCTGCCTGCGGCTCCCCCGGCCCGGCTGATAAGACTGAGATTTTCCCCTATCGATGGGAGAATCACGACCTGCCCAACGGCCTGCGCGCCGTGCTGGTCGACAGCGGCTATCCCAACTTGGTCGGGCTCTACGTGGTCGTCCAGACCGGCTCGCGCAACGAAGTCGAGCCCGGTAAGACCGGCTTCGCCCACCTGTTTGAGCACATGATGTTCCGCGGGACGCCGAAGTATCCGTCCGAGAAGTGGGACGAGATCATGCAGGCCGCCGGCGCCGAGACCAACGCCTATACGTCCGACGATCGGACCGTCTACCACGCTGTTTTCGCCGCCGAGGATCTGGAGCAAATCCTCGAGCTCGAGGCCGATCGCTTCGCCAACCTGGAGTACTCCGAAGAGGTCTTTCGCACCGAAACGCGGGCGGTGCTCAGCGAGTACAACAAGAGCTTCGCCAACCCGTTCGGCAAGCTCGAAGAGACGCTCCGCAAAACGGCCTTCGACCGCCATACCTACCGCCACACCACGATCGGCTTCGAAGAAGACATCGAGGCGATGCCCGAGCTGTATGAGTACGGACTGGAGTTCTTTGACCGCTACTACCGGCCCGAGTACACGACCATCGCCGTGGTCGGGGACTTTGATTTCAACCAGGCGCTGGGCTGGATCGAGAAGTACTGGGGAGGCTGGGAGCGCGGCGAGTATGAGGCCGCCGTCCCGCCCGAGCCGCCGCAGCAGGGCCCGCGGTCGGCTACCGTCGACTTCCACGCCCCTACCTTGCCGATCGTGCAGATCTCTTTCAAAGCCCCTGAGTATGACGACGAGAAGGTCGACTCCGCCGCGCTGGACTTGATCTCGTTCCAGGCCTTTAGCGAAAGCTCGGAGCTCTACCAGCGGCTCGTGATCGAGGAACAGACCGTGGACATGCTCTCGCCGCGGTACTACGATCACCTCGACCCGTTCCCCTTCAGTGTCGTCGCGCGCGTCAAAGACGCCAAGGACATCGAGGCGGTACAGCGGTCGATTCTGGAGGCGTTCGAGGATCTGAAGGAGAACCCAATTCCTCCCGATCGGCTGGAAGCGATCAAGTCGCACCTGCGCTACAGCTTCGCCCTGAGCATGAACAGCACCGCGGCCATCGCCGACACCCTGGCGCACTATCTGGGCCTGCGGCGTACGCCGGAGACCATCAACAAGCGCTACCGGCTCTACGACTCGGTCACGGCGGACGACATTCGCACAGTCGCCAAGAAGTACTTCATCGACAGCGGTCGAACCATCACCAAGCTCCAGTATGCCGCCGACCAGGAGACGGGCCAGTGAAGACCCGAAGCATCATCCCCGCCCTGTTGTTGCTTGCCAATCTGCCGGCGTTCGGCCAGACCGTGCGGACCCTCGCACGGCCCAGCGATTCCCCGCTGGTGAGCTTCCGCATCCTGTTCCACACCGGCGCCGCCGCCGACCCGGCGGGCAAGTCCGGAGCGGCTGCACTCACAGCGGCCGTGCTCAGCCGAGGCGGCTCCTCGAAGCTGACTTACAACGAAATTGTCGAGGCGATGTTTCCCATGGCGACTTCCGTCGGCGCCCAAGTCGACAAGGAGATGACCGTCTTCACCGGCGAGACGCACCGCGACAACCTGGAAGCCTATTACGACATCCTGCGTGCGATGCTGCTGGAGCCGGGTTGGCGCGAAGACGACTTCCGGCGCCTGAAGGCCGAACAGCTCAATGCCTTGCGGCTTGGGCTGCGCAGCAATAACGAAGAGGAGCTTGGCAAGGAGCTCTTGCAGACCAAGGTCTACGGCCCCGAGCACTCCTACGGCCGGCCGAATTTGGGGACCGGCCCCGGGATTGAGTCGCTCACCCTGGATGACCTGAAGGCCTTCCACGCGGCCAACTACCGGCGCGGGAACGTTGTCGTCGCCATGGCCGGAGGCTACCCGCAAGGATTCTTGGAGCGGGTCGCCGCGGATTTTGACGCCCTGCCGGAAGGCGCCCCCGAACCCGTCGCCATTCCGGCGGCGCCGAAAGCCGGCAAGTTGCGCTTCCACATCGTGGAGAAACAGACGCGCTCCACCCTGATCTCGCTCGGCTTCCCCATCGAGGTCAACCGCGCTCACCCGGACTGGCCCGCTCTCAAGGTGGCCGAGAGCTACTTCGGCCAGCACCGCTCGGCGAAGGGGCGCTTGTTTCAGCGAATCCGCGCCGTGCGCGGCATGAATTACGGGGACTACGCCTACATCGAGTATTTCCCGGGCGGCATGTTCCAATTCCAGCCCGATCCGAATCTTGCCCGGTCGCGCCAGATCTTCGAGATGTGGATTCGTCCGGTCACACCGGACAACGGGCTGTTCGCCTTGAAGCTGGCATTGTACGAGCTCGACCAGCTCGTTGGTCGGGGGCTTAGCGAGGTGGACTTCGAGTCGACGGCTCTATTCCTCTCGAAATTTGTCAACCTGCTCACGCAGACCCAGACGCTTGATCTGGGCTACGCGCTCGACAGCGAGCGGTACGGGCTGCCGGGTTTCAACTCCTGGTTCAAGGACAAGCTGGCCGGGCTGACAGCCGAGCAGGTCAACCAGGCGATCGCCCGGCATCTGCGATCGAGCGATTTGGACGTGGTGGTGATTACCGCCGACGCCGGCGCCTTCGCCCAGGCGCTACGCTCGGGTGCAAAGCCCTCGGCCGCATACGCTTCCCCGCCCCCGCAAGAGGTTCTCGATGAGGATTTGGCCGTGGCGGCCTACAAGCTCGACGTGGGCTCGATCGAGATCATTCCCGCCGAAACGGTCTTTGAGTAGCGCCCGCAACCCAGCCTCGACTGCCTGTGGAACCACGCTCGTGGCCTGGGGCTCCAACGCACAAGGGCAACTCGGCAATGGATGCACTGTCAGGGGCGCTGGCGCTAAGCGACGGGGGCGGACTTTGCCTACGGAGAGAACTTCAACGGCGAGCTCGGCGACGGCACGGCGGTTCGCCGCACCCGCGGATAGGACGGTGACGGGGCGCGTGCTGGCGACGGCGGTGTCAAGCGGCGAGCGCACGGTCTACTTGCATGGCGCCAGCGGCTGGCCGCTGAATACTCCGAGATGGAGAGTTGTCCAATGCGGGATGAGCCTGGCGGCGGAAAGCGGCATGCTACTGGGCAATGCCCCTGACCATGCGGAATCTGGAGAGCTTGAGCTTGGCTGAGGTACGGGATTTTCTATCGGGCGGCCGGAGCCTGGAAGTGAGCCTGGCCGCCGACCAGCGCCATGGATCGCTCGAGCGCGTGCTCGACAAGCAACGCTATCGGCGATCGAAGCGCGGTATGAAACCGAGATGCGCGGGCAGCAGCCGTATCATCCGCGGCTGATGGTCAAACTGTTGGTCTACGGCTACCGCCAGGGCGTGCGCTCGTCGGCAAGCCGGCGCAACGGCTCGACTATTGTAGTGGCGCGGCAGTGCGCTGTAACGAGTGGGATGATTAGCCTGCTCTACGGTCGCCAGCCCTTCAGCCGCAGACTGTTTGTCACCACTGAGACGCTCGACAGCGCCATGGCCGCCGAGGCCACCACCGGCGACAGGCTCCACCCCGTCCAGGGCTCGAAAA
>CAYOPA010000077.1:0-14905 GCA_964405625.1 uncultured Bryobacterales bacterium | reverse complement strand
CAGCGGCGGGGGCGGGATGGAAACCACTGAATCAGGCCTGCGGTACGAGGTCTTGCGCGACGGCGACGGTCCCCGGCCCGCCCTCAGCGATGTCATCACCGTGCACTACAAGGGCGCGCTCGAAGACGGTACGGTTTTTGACTCCTCCTACGACCGCGGCGAGCCGATGACGTTTCCGCTCGCGGCCGTGATTCCCGGTTGGAAGGAAGGCTTGCAGTTGATGCCGGTGGGCTCGAAGTACAAGCTGGTGATCCCGTCCGAGCTCGGCTACGGCGCCAGGGGCGCCGGCGGCGGCCAGATCCCGTCCAACGCGACCTTGTTTTTTGAGGTCGAGCTGCTCAGCATCCAATAGTCACCGTTCCGTTTCGTGCAGGTACGGGCGCATTATCGCCTCGATAGCAATTTTCGATTCGACGTTTCCCATGCACCCACGCTGAGGTGGGGATGTGGTCGACTTGAGCGGCCCGGCGCCGAGGTCTCGGCGCCTTTCAGCGGGCTCCGCGCCGAACCGCCCGCCTGACGGCTTCCCCTGAGGGGGGTCTCTTTTTCACTTCAACTTTGAAGCGCCCTGGAGCCGTCTACAGGGAGTCATGCGCAGCCGCAGCTCCAACTGCGATTGCGAGGAGGCATTCTTTCCGATGTCATCAACCTTCGTGTATCTTCATCCCCAGGCGATTGCGCCCGTCCTCTGCCTGACCGCCGTTCTGGCGGTGTCAGCGCAGGCCCCTCACGGTCCGACCTCGTTTGAGGAGATCGTGGACGCTTCGTTCTCCGGCAGCTCCGCGCAGCGCGGAATCCGTCCCAGTCAGTCAGCCGAGCCGATCCGAGTCGATCCGATTCTGATCGAACAACGAAAGCCAAACTTCGTGGGCGATCAGGTCCCGTTGGGGCGTTTGAAGCACGCGCCTCCATCCAAGGCCATGCAGCGGATGCAGCGCGACCAGGAGGCGTTTGCCGAGGGCGACGAGGACGAGGGCGTCAAACGCCTCCAGCAGGCGATCAAGATTCATCCGGACTTCATCGAGGCGCACAACAACCTTGGCGTGCAGTATTCGAAGAGAGGTCTCTGGCAGGAAGCCGTGCGGGAGTTTGAGATCGCGGTCGAGCTCGATCCGGCCGCGGCCTTGTCGCATCTGAATCTGGCGGTCGCACCGCAGGCGCTCGGAGACTCCGACGCGGCGGTGCTCAACGCCGAAGAAGCGGTGCGGTTGGCGCCGCAGGATTCCGGGACGCACTTCAACCTCGGCGCCATCCTCGCCGAGCAGGGGCGGCGGCTCAACGAAGCGGTGGACCACCTGAGCCGAGCCGAGGTCGAGTGCCCCAAGGCGTCGCTCATCAAGGCCGAAGCTCTGCTCCAGAAGGGCGAGCCCGGCGAGGTGCACTCCACGCTGCGGCGCTTCCTGGCAATGCAGCGGGCGCGGGCCGTACGATGAACGAGTGGCGATTGCGAACCTGAGCGAGGCGGGCGGGCGCGTGCGCGGCGCGACCGCCCGCTCGATCTTGAGCCGAACGTCAGGGTTTATCGCCGAAGCCGGCTTCTCGCACTCGTTGACCCCGGCCCGCAACTGCACCTACGGCTGCCTTTACTGCTACGTCCCCACCCTGCGCATCCAGGGCGGACTGCGGCCCGAGGATTGGACGCACTGGGGCCAACTCACGACCTTCAAGGACAACGCCGCGGAGCTGCTGCGCCGCGAGCTGCGTCCCGATCAGCGCATCTATTGCTCGCCGCTGACTGACCCCTATCAGCCGGCTGAAGCTGAACGTCGCTTGATGCCGGGTGTCCTGGACGCCCTTTGCGAGAGGCCGCCGACCGTCTTCGTCATCCAAACGCGGGGGCCGCTGATCCTGCGCGACCTGGAGCGGCTGCTGCGTCTGGCGGAGGGCGCCACGCTGCGGGTTAGCTTCTCCCTCACCACCGACGACGAAGCGGTTCGGCGAGCGTACGAGCCCCACTGCGAGCCGATTGACGAGCGCCTGAGGGCGTGCGAAGCGTTGAGCGCGGCCGGGGTCGCGGTCCATGCCACGCTCGCTCCGTTGCTCCCCTGCAATCCCGAAAATCTCGCCCAATTGGCGTTGGAGGCGACGGCGCTGGACGTGATCGGAGATCCCTTGCACGTCAGGGCCGTCAAGCGCAGCGGCGCCACTACTCGGGATGCGGCAGCTCGGCTGGCACTGCGTCGTGGCGAGATGGACTGGCTCAATCCGGAAGTCCAGGGCGCCGTGGTCGACCGGATTCGCTCGGTCGTGGAGGCGGCCGGCCGTCGCTTCGGCGTGGGACCGGCCGGATTCGGGCTCTTGGCGGCGCCTGCGCCGCCGGTTTTGCGCTAACGTTGAGGGTTTCCCGGCTTTGCCACGGCTGCGGGGCGGGGGAAGCGCAAACCGTGGAATTCACCGGCGAGAGAGTCATTCCGGGTCAAACCGACCCCGACCTGCTCAACGAGCATGTCGCGCGCTACCTGTTTGCCGAAGCGCTCACTGGCGGCCGGCGGGTCGTCGATGTGGGTTGCGGGGTCGGTTACGGCGCCCAGATCCTCGCCGACAAGGCGGGGCGGGTCCATGCGCTCGATCGCGACCCGGACGCGGTCGCGCAAGGCCGGGGCGACTACCACTCGGAGAACATCCATTGGCTGGCCGGCGACGCCTCGCGCATGCCGCTCCGCGACGGCTCGGTCGACGTGGTGGTCGCCTTTGAGGTGATCGAACACCTGGAGGACTGGCGCGGCTTCCTGCATGAGGCCCGGCGCGTGCTGCACGCCGACGGGCAACTGCTCGTCTCCACGCCAAACCGCCCCTACTACGAGCAGTCGCGCACGGAGCCGAATCCGTTTCATGTCCACGAGTTCGACTACGCCGAGTACAAGGCCGAGCTCGAAGCGATCTTTCCCTATACGACGATCTTTCTGGAGAACCACACCAACGCGATCGCCTTCACGCCGCTGGAGACGCAGGGCTTGCGCACCCACCTGGAACGCAGCGCGCCGAAGCCCGAGGAGGCGCACTTCTTCCTAGCCGTCTGCTCGAACCGGCCGCAGTTCGGCTCGCCGGCGTTCGTCTACGTACCGGCGGCGGGGAACGTTCTGCGGGACCGCGAGCTCCACATCGCCAAGCTCAACGGCGAGCTGGACCAGAAAACCGCTTGGCTGGAAGCGGCCAAGACCGAGCTACGCAAGATGACCGAGTTGCGGCTGTCCGACCAGCAAGCCCAGCAGCAGGCGATTGACCGGCTGGAGGCCGATCTGGCCGAGAAGATCGCCTGGGCCGAGAAGGCCGTGCGGGACGGCGAGGCCGACGCGGCGCGCCTGGAAGCCGAGCTCGACGAGCGCTTGGAGTGGGTGAAAAAGGTAGAGGCCGATCTCCAGAAAGCGGTTGACGAGATCGCCCGCCTGGAGCAGCACTCCCAAGCTGAGCTCGCGAAGGCGGGGACGATCATCGACGAGCTGGAGCAGCGTGTGACCGAGCGCACGCAGTGGGCGCAATCGCTCGACGCGGAAGTTAACGAGCTGCGAGCGCGGTTGCAGCGGATCTACGAGTCCCCCGCGTACAAGGTCGGGCGACGTTTAGGGCTGTCCTGGTAGAGCCGGACATTCGTGTCCGGCTGGCGAGTGTGGAGTATGGCCGCGGGCCAAACAGGAATGTCCGTCGCCACTGTAGAACCAACGCAACGAGGCTGGCGGAGGCGGTGCGCCTCGGCCGGCCCGGATGCCCTGTCGCGCAGCGCGCGAACGCGCTTACTTTTTCTTGACCTGCTTCTGCTGACCGACGCGGACTTTGTTCACGCTGGCCTTCTGGTCAGACCAGGCCTTCCAATCAAAGCGCTTGGCGGCGTCTTGCAGGTACGAGCGAACATCGGCGCCCTTGGGCACCATGGCGGCCACGGTGGCGCGCTCGCCGGTCTCCGGGTGGACGATGAAGTACGACTTGACGTTCGGAATGCTCATAACTTTTTCAAGATATCACAGCGCCTGGCGGTAGAGCTCCAACACGCGGTCGAAGTCGTGAAATTCAGCGACGCGTCGGCGCCCAGCCTCGCCGATCGCGCGACGCAGATCCGGCTCGCGGACCAGCAGATCGAGCTGCGCCGTGAGCATCTCCGCCTCAGCCGGGCCATGGTCGATGCGCACCAGCCCCGCCTCCGGAAACGCCGCCCACTCCTCGGACTCCGTCACGATCACGGGCTTGCCGGCGGCCAGCAGGCGCATGGCGATGCCCGAGGTCTCTCCGGCGGCGGGCCAACGCAGGTTGACGCCGATGTCGACAGCCGCCGTCAGCTCGCGCAGGCGCTGTTCGGAGAGACGTCCCAGCCGGACAACGCGCGGCGCATCGAGTAGCGGCGCCAGCGACGCTTCGTAGTCGCTTGAAACGAACTCGCCCGCGATCAGCAGCTTGGCGGGCCGGCTCAGCCGCCGCACGGCGGTCAAGGCGCTGCGCAGGCGCTTGGTGGGCCGCTGGTAGCCGAAGCAGCCGATCAGCGCCGCGCTGTCTTCGACGCCCAGCTCATGCCGGACCGCCGCGATGCGATCGGCCGGGACTGTCGGCGGCGGGTCCACGAAGTGCGGGATCTCCACGATCTCGCCCTTGCCGTCGCCGACGGCAAGGGCCGCCAGGCGCGCCGCCGCCGGGTTGTGGACGATGACCCGCTCGGCGCTCTCCACGATGCGGCGCAGCAGCGGATAGCGAAAATACTCCTCGTCGCCGGCCGAGCGGCCGCGTCGGCGCCAGAGCTCGCGGGCGCGATCACGCAGCCACTCGCCGGAGTTGTAGGCCATCTCCTCGAGGTAGGCTGCTTCGTCCAGGCGCCCCAGCAGGAAGTGGTGTAACACGGCGTCGTGGAGCTCGACCACTCCCGGGTTTTCCAGCGCCGCGCTGTAGGCCGGCCCGTGCAGCGGGTTGTTGCCGATCTGATAGAGCCGTTGGTCGAAGCCGCGCAGGTCGGCTCCGGCGGGGTCCGACATCGCGCGCACTTCGGCGAAGCGGGCCAACCCCCGCGCCAGCCGCGCCGAAAAATCCGCCACCCCGGACGGCGCCGGCGGCAGCGGCGAAACCAGGGCCAGCTTCATTGCGGCTTTACGCGCTCGCCGAAAATGGCCGTGCCCACTCGCACCACAGTGGAGCCCTCTTCGATGGCGACCTCCAAATCATGGCTCATGCCCATCGACAGCCCTTCCAGGCCCAACTCGTCTCGCAGCTCGCGCAGCGTGCGGAAGTACGGGCGCGCCGGTTCCGGGTCGTCCGACCACGGGGGCATGGTCATCAGACCGCGCAGGCGCAGATTTTCGCACGACCGCACAAAGTCGGCCACGGCGGGCAGATCGGCCGCAGCCATGCCGTTCTTGGCGTCCTCGGGCGAGAGCTTCACTTCCAGGTAAATGTCGAGCGGCCGTTCGGTCTGCTCGTTCAGCCGCCGGGCGATTTTCTCCGAGCTGACGGTATGGATCACGTCGAACAGACCGGCCGCCGGGCGCGTCTTGTTGCTTTGCAAATGGCCGATGAAATGGAATCTGGCGTCCGGCAGGGCGGGCAGGGCGGCGTGCTTGTCCTGGAATTCCTGGACGTAGCTCTCGCCAAAATCGCGTTGACCGGCTTCGTACGCGGCGACGACATCTTCCGGCGGCTTGATCTTGGAGACAGCCACCAGCGTGATTTCTTGCGGGTCGCGCCCGCAACGGCGGGCGGCGGCGTCAATGCGTCGGCGAACCGCGGAAAGGCGCTCGGCAATCACATCCCCATCGTAGCGCGGGCCTCGGGCCGGCCCGCCCTGCGACGGAGGCGGCCGCGGCGCTCCCATCCCCTCGGGCTCAGAGCCTGCAAAAAAATCCTGCGACCCGCGCAGCGGGAGCGTATTCAAGCCCGGAGGGCGGCATAGCAGTAGCCCGGCCCGCGAGGGCCGGGGTTACTGTTGACCCAAGGCGAGAGCCAACGGAAGAGCGCGAACGGCTCCGCCGTTCCCATTTCTTGACAGCCCCTCACGCCGGAGGCGATTGACTGCGTCGCCCAGCAAGGCTGTAACCTCGGCGGCGGCTTCAGTCCGAACAGGCCCTAGTCCTGCAGGATAAACGTGATTTTCAAGTTGACCCGATACTCGCTGATCTTGCCGTCCTCGACCTTCACTTTCTGGTCCTGAACCCAAGCGCCGGTGACGTTCTTGAGCGTCTTGTTGGCGCGGTCGACGCCGACCTTAACGGCGTCCTCGAAGCTGACGGTGGAGGAGGCGATGACTTCGGTAACTCTTGCAACGGACATGGTTGTAATCTCCTATTCTTCTTGGCTGTTCGACAGTAGCACGCCAAGCTCGCCGCGGCTAAGACTATCTGATCGTGACCCAGACCGGCGAGGCCCAGGCGAGCTCACCGTCTTCTTGCTCGACGCGAATGTAGTACCAGTTCTCGCCCCGCGGGGCCGAGTTGTCGATGAATTCGAAGGCCGCCTCGACCGAGCCGCCGCCAGGATGGGAGTGGATGTACTGGTTATTGCGGATCACCTCGATGCGCTTGATGGGCCGGGCGCCGATCACCTTCGCCGTCAGCTTCGGCGGCGCCCCGGCGGCGGCCGCGATCACCGAACCCATCAGGCGGTCGTGGACCCTGAAATCGACGAGGATGTTGTCGGTGGCGGCGTACCCGCGGCGGGCGCGGATGGCCTCCAGAATGGCCTCGCGCGTCGGCTCCTCCACAAAAAGCATGCCGTAGCTGGCGTGGGTGGAGACATGGTCGGAGGCCGACTGCAAGCCGAGCTTGAGCCCCTTGGCCCAGGCGTTCCAAACCAGGCCCAGCGGCCGGCCGACCGGGTCGTCGCCGCGCGGCGCCCCCTCGTGCTCGTAGTTGCTGCGGTAGCCCTGGTAGATCTCCACCAGCGGCTCGACCTCCGGATCGTTGTCTGACCAGTCGGTGCCCGCGCCGGTGGCCACGGTGTGGGCCATCACCACGCCGCGCTTCTCCTTCAGGTGCGCGTAGAGCGGCAGCAGGCCCGCGTTCTGGTTGTCGTTGAGCTCCTCCGGACGGAAGCCGAAGACTTCGATGCCGCGCTCGGCGAACATGACGTTGCGGTGGCCGGAAGGGTAGCTCCGGCTGCGCTCGTAGCCATACAGCGGCGCGAACTTGCCGGGGATGTGGAACAGATCCGAGCCGCGTTGGCCCATCCGCCAGTTATACGGCACATCCTCGCCGGCGTTATGGTCGGCGACGCCGATGTAGTCCATCGCGGCGGCGTCGAGGGCGTAGCGATAGGCGTCAAACAGCGAGCCGTCGCGGTTGCCGTCCCAGGAGATATCGGTGTGGCGATGGGTGTCGCCGCGCACGATTTGATAGGTTTTCCCCCCTTCCCTGGCGCGGTAGCCGCGCAGCCGCTCCACGTCGGCCGTTTCGTCGGCGTGGACAGACGCATAGGCCTGGGTCGGAGCGCCGTGGGAGATCAGCGTGAAGGGCTCGGCCGGCGGCCCCGGCGCGACGGAGGCTTGATACAAGTCCTGCTCGCCGGGAAAGCCGCGAGGAAATGTGCGGCCGTCGCCTGCCCAGAACACGTCGAAGCCGCCCGCTTCATTCAGCGCCACGGCGGTCGAGGCGTCGATGCGGCCGAAGCCGACGGGGAACTGGATCAGCTCGCTCCAGCCGCCGTTGTGGAAAGTGACCGCGCCCAACCGCCACATGCTGCGGTAGGTCGGCTTCGATCGTTGCGGCGTGTTGGTGCGGTAGCGGAAGAAGACCCACGGGTTTCCGTTGCCGTCGAAGGCGAGCTTCGGTGTGGTCATGGTGTGAGCGGCTTCGGACGGCAGACGCTCGGAGGGCTCGCCCGGGAGTTGTTTGAGCCCTTGGCCGGTAAGCACGCCGACCCGCACTTCACGGCGCATGAGCAGGCCCATGCCCGCCTCCTCCACGCCCGCCACGTAATCCTTGCCCCACTGCGAATCGCCCTCTTCCCAGGCGATCCAAGGGTTGTCATCCGGGCCGATGACGACCTGCGGCCGCGCCTCGAACGAGGGTGTGTTGAGCAGCGGCGCGGGGGCGCGGTCACTGTTCACGCGCAGTAGATGGACGTCGTAGTTGCCCGCTTCATAGCCGTCCCACAGCGCCAGCATTGCATTGCCCTGGAATACGACCGTCGGGTCCCAATCGTTGGCGGGGGTGTCGCTGAGTTGCATCTCGACGCCCCAGGCGGCGCCGTCGTAAGTCCGGGAATAGATGTCCCCCTGGCCGTCCCGGAAGCTCTGCCAGACCACGACGATCCGCCCTTTTCCGTCCGCGGCGACGGCGTGGAAGCTGTCGTTGCCGGGCGCTTCGACGATGGCCTGCTCGGAGCCCCAGCGGCCGTCGCGGAAGGCGCGGCCGTAGAGGTTCCAGTCGTCCCGGCGCATTTCGGACCAGATGGCCCAGATCTCGTTGCCGGTTTCGGCCAAATGCACCCGGAAGAGATGACGCTCGGGATCGGTGAGCGGCTCCGGCGCTCGCTCGCCGCGCCGGACGAAGAGCTGGTCGCCGCCGCTGGAATAGGTTTGCCAGGCGAGCCAAGTTTCCCCCGAGGACGTGCGCAGGGCGGACGGCTCGTCCTCGGCGGCGGGTCCGACGGTGGACTCGATCCGCTCGACTACGGGCGTGCGCTCGATCCGTACGCGCCCGTTCAGCCGCAGCGCCGGGCGCTGCCACCCAATGAGCGCCGGCTCGAAATCCATCTCCCCCGCCGGGGTGTTGAGGCGCACGCGCGCGGTCCCCGTCGAAAGGCGCAAAATCAGGCCGCGCTCGCTGAGCTTCGACTTTTGTTTGGTGCCCTGAAGGCTGCGCTCCCAAGGGGCGTCCCAGTAGGTCTCCACGACGGTCTTGGCCGTCCACGAGAGGCGGGCGAAATCGACGCTGTCGCCTTCGTCGAGCTGCCAACCGTCGAGCGCGACCAGCGTGCCGCCTTCGACCTCTACCGAGCCGGACCAGTCCGCCGCCTCCGCTCCGCCAAAGCGGACCAGGAACGACTCATCCGCCGACAGCGGCGAAACAAGGAACAGCAGGGCGAGCGCCGACCGCAACATGTCCGGCAGAGTACCGCGGACGCTCCTCGAATGGCCAGCTACCACCGGATACCGAAAACCGTACGCTCGACCCGATCGCGCCTGGCGGCTCGTCAGCGGGCGCTGCCCCACGCCTTCTCCCGGACTGCTAAAATCAAGCCCGGCAATGCGTTGGGCGATCCTCATCCTCCTGGCGGCGCTGGCCGCTTCTCCCGCTTTTCCGGCTGATCTGGCCGAGCAGGCCTACTCGATCCTCGAGAAAAACTGCCAAACCTGCCACGGCGCCGCCATGCAGATGTCGAAGCTCGACCTGCGCACCCGTGACAAAGCCATCGCGGGCGGCGAGCGCGGCCCGGCCGTGCAACCCGGCAGCTTGGGACAAAGTTGGGCCTGGAAGCTTGCCAGCCACGAAGCAAAGCCGGAGATGCCTCCGGGCAACAAGCTCGCCGAGGAGGACCTGGAGACGCTGCGCAAGTGGATCGTCGCCGGCGCCCCCTTCCCCGAGCTCGCCGCCACCGACGAAGAAGCGGCGCGGCTGGCGGCCTTGAAGAAGCTGGAAGAGCGGCCGATCACCGCCGAAGAGCGTGAATGGTGGGCTTTTCAGCCGCCCGTCCGGCACGATCCGCCAGGGCCGCCGTCAGCGCATCCCATAGACGCCTTCCTGGAAGCCAAGTACGCCGAGCTCGGCCTCCAGATCAGTCCCGAGGCCGATCCCCGCGCGCTCGTGCGACGCGTTTACTTGGACCTGATCGGTCTGCCGCCCACGCCCGCCCGGGTGGAGGCGTATCTCGCTGACGATGCGCCGGACAAATGGCCCAAGCTCGTGGACAGCCTGCTCGCGTCGCCTCACTACGGCGAGCGCTGGGGACGCCACTGGCTCGATCTGGTGCATTACGCCGACTCCGGCGGCTACGAGCGAGACTTCGATTGGCCCACAATGTGGCGCTACCGAGACTACGTCGTCAACGCTTTCAATCAGGACAAGCCGTATGACCGCTTCATCCTGGAGCAGATTGCCGGCGACGAGGTCGACCCCGCCAACCCGGAAGCCCACATCGCCACGGGCTACCTGCGCATGGTGCTCGACAACAACATCAAGGACGAGCGCACGCGCATGGACGAGCTCGACGACAACGTCTCGACCACGACCCTGACCTTTTTGGGGATGACCGTCGGCTGCGCGCGCTGCCATAACCACAAGTTCGACCCCATCCCGCAGAAGGATTACTACCGGATGCAGGCAGTCTTCTTCTCGACCAAGGAAGTGGACTACCCGCTGGTTTCCGCCGAAGAAGTCGCCGCCCACAAGGCCGCGAACAAAGCGGTGGACGCCGAGCAGAAGCCGCTGCGGGACCGCATTAAGGAGATCGAGAAGCCGCACCGCGAGCAACTGTTTGAGGCCAAGCTCAACGAGCTCCCCGGTTACTACCGCAAGGCTTGGGAGACGCCCGAAGGCGAGCGCAGCGAGGGCCAACGGCTCAACGCCCGGCAGGTGGAGAAGCTGTTTGATCAGATCAAGCCCTCGGAAGTGCTGGAGCTGATGACAGCGGCTGAAAAAGACGAAAGAGAGCTGCTGACGCTGCGCATCGAGGCGCTCAACGACCGGCGCCCGGCGCCATATCCGACCGCCAGGACCATCGCCGAAGGCGGCCCCGAGCCGCTGCCGTCGTACTTCCTGCATCGCGGCGACACCGGCTCCAAGGGCTCCAAGATGGAACCAGGCGTGCTGACCGCCGCCGCGCCGCGGCCGGTCTCCTTCGAGGCGCCGCCGGGGCAGGCGGCGTCCACGCACCATCGTCGCCAGTTTGCCGAATGGATCGCCTCGGACCGCAACCCGCTTACGGCGCGCGTGATGGTCAACCGCATCTGGCAGCACCATTTCGGCGAGGGCATTGTGCGGACGCCGTCGAACTTCGGCAAGATGGGCGAAAAGCCGACGCATCCTGAGCTGCTGGACTGGCTCGCGACGGAGTTTGTGGCCTCCGGTTGGTCAGTCAAGCACATGCACCGCTTGATGCTGACATCGCGCGCCTATCGCCAGGCCGCCGACGACATCACCGCCAACGTGGCCAAGGACCCTGAGAACCGACAGGTCTGGCGGGCCCCGCGCAAGCGGCTGGAGGCCGAAGCGATCCGCGACCAGATTCTGGCCGTGGCCGGCACGCTTGACGCCACGGTCGGCGGCCCGGCGGTGCGGCCGTACATCGACCCTGACCTGTGGCAGTCGTCCACGGATCGGGTGTGGGGCGGCAAGGAAGTTGGGGACCGTTCGACGTGGCGGCGCAGCATCTACGTCTTCTCCAAGCGCTCCATCCGCTATCCGATGTTTGAGGCGTTTGACCAGCCCGATATGGTCGGCCACGCCGCCGACCGGGCCAGCTCCACGGTGGCGCCGCAGGCTCTATTGCTGATGAACAACGCCGAGATCCTGCTGCAAGCCAAGTTCTTTGCGCAACGGCTGGCGCGTGAGGCTGGTCCGGACACGGCGGCGCAGGTCGAAAGGGCGTTCGCGCTGGCTCTGGCCCGAGAGCCGGGTCCTGATGAGAAGAAGCAGGCCGTCGAGTTTATCGCGAGCAATCCCACCGGGCTGGTCGATTTCTGCCAGGCGATGTTGAACCTGAACGAATTCGTGTATCGCCCGTAGGGGCGGCCGGAAGGCCGCCCAAGACCCGCACGATTTTCGGGGTTCCACGGGTTTTGGGCGGGCGTCCGCCCGCCCCTAGGGCAAGAGCTCGTTGACCGTTGCGCGCCACTCGGGCAACAGATCGGGCAATTCCACGGCGTCATCCCCGCTCAGCGCTTGGATCGCAGAGTCCTGATGGTGGATGTGAATCTCGCGCGATTCCGGGTAGACGGCTATCACCGCCGAAGTCCCCGCACGCAGGTATTGGCGCGTCTTCTTGACAAGGTCGGCGGCAAAATCGGAAGGAGCCACAATCTCAACAGCCAGTGTGGGCGCCCCCTGGAAATAACCCTCTGGAGGGCTCGCCGCCAGTTGGACGGCGGAGACCAAAGCCACGTCCGGAACGCGCACGACCGGTGGACTGTCACTCAGTTTGAAGGCCGCCTCAGCGCGCACGACTAAGGTCTGTTGCTTCTTGGCAGCCTCGTAGAGTGCGAACAGAATCCGATGCAACGCTTCGGAGTGCAATAGCTTCGCAGGGGGCATTTCCAGCAAGACTCCCTCATCGAGCTCCTGCCTCATTGTCGTTTCTGGAAGAGTCATGAAATCCTCCAGTGTGAGCAGTGCAACACTCGTCGCCATAGCTACATTCTACGTCCGCCGCCCGCGCAACCCACGCACAGCGGCGCTTCCGGCTTCACACCCAAACGAGCCTCGGCGATCTCTTCACCGCAGCGGGCGCATTCTCCGTATGACCCCTCCTCGATGCGCAACAGCGCCTGCGCGACGGCGCGCAGGCGCTCCTGATTGTGACGGCGAAGCTCCAGCGCCATGCTCTGCGACAACATCGCGTCCTGGCGGGTCAGACGGCCGATGGCTCGGTCTGGCTCCACGGGCTTGGTCTGGTCATCGTCGGCGTTGAGCGACGCCTCAATCTCGCCTTTGAGCTTTCTCAGAATCTCCTCGTAGCGAGCCAGCCGCGCTTCGTCCATGCCTCCCATTCCAGCAGAATGGCCCGGGCGCCGAGAGCGACCCCGGTTCTTCCTCGCTACCGCGCCGCGGCGCCCTTGCCGCGGATCGCCGGCTTCTGCTCCTCTTCAAACGCCTTGTACACAACGCCGCCCAGCGCCGCGCCCAGTATCGGCGCCACGCAGAACAGCCAAAGCTGCCCCAGCGCCCAGCCGCCCACAAACACGGCCGGTCCCAGGCTGCGGGCCGGGTTGACGGACAGGTTCGTCACGGGAATGCCGATCAAGTGGATCAGCGTCAGGCCCAGACCAATCGCGATCGGCGCGAATCCCGCCGGCGCCCGGCCGTCGGTGGAACCCAAAATAATCAGCAAAAACATGAAGGTCAGCACGGTCTCCGCCGTAAACGCCGCCATCATCGAATAGCCGCCCGGCGAGTGCTCCGCGTACCCGTTTGCAGCGAAGCCGCCGATCTCAAACCCTGGCTGCCCGCTGGCAATCACATACAACACCGCCGCGCCCGCGATGCCGCCCAGCGCCTGCGCGCCGATATACGGCAGCAGCTCCGAGCTCTTAAAGCGCCCTCCCACCAGCAGCCCCACCGAAACAGCCGGGTTCAAATGGCAGCCCGAGATGTGGCCGATCGCATACGCCATCGTCAGCACCGTCAGGCCGAAGGCGAACGAGACGCCCAGCAGCCCGATGCCGACCTCCGGAAACGCCGCGGCCAGCACCGCGCTGCCGCAGCCGCCGAATACCAACCAAAAAGTGCCCAAAAACTCGGCCGTACAACGTTTACTCATTGACACAAGCGCTTTCCTCCGTTCCAAACACAATAGAGGCGGAATGGCGACGCCGTTGGCGCCTCCGCCGCAGCTAGTATACAATTGCTGGAAGGGGAAAATCGCTACTCGCCGCCGCGAATGTCGCGGTCACGAATGCCGATCAGATAAAGCAGCCCGTCCAGCCCAAAATTCGAGATGGCGCGCTTGGCTTTTCGGGCCACAATCGGTTTCGGGTGGAAGGCCACGCCGAGGCCCGCCACGCTGAGCATTGGCAGGTCGTTGGCGCCGTCGCCCACGGCGATTGTCTGGTGCAGGGAGATACTCTCGGCTTCGGCGATCTCCCGCAGGATGGCGGCCTTGCGTTCGCCGTCGATGATTTCACCGGTCACGCGTCCGGTCAGCTTGCCGTTGACGATTTCGAGCTGGTTGGCGAAAACATAGTCAAAACCGAGCCTTTGTTGCAGCTTGCGGCCGAAGAAGTCGAACCCGCCCGAGATGATGGCGATCTTGTAGCCCAGCCGCTTGAGGGTGGACGTGAGGCGCTCGACCCCTTCCGTCAACGGCAGCCGGGCCGCGACTTGTTCCAGCACGGCTTCATCCAATCCTTCCAGCGTGGCCACGCGCCGGCGCAGGCTGGACTGGAAATCCAGCTCGCCGCGCATCGCCGCCGCCGTGATGGAGGCCACCAACTCGCCTGCGCCGGCCTCCCTGGCGAGCTCGTCGATCACCTCCGCCTGGATCAGCGTCGAATCCATGTCGAACGCCACCAGCCGGCGGCTCCGGCGGTAGATGTCGTCCACCTGGATGGAGACGTCGATGTCGGTCTCTTCGGAGAGCTCCAGCAGCCGCCGACGCAGCTTGAGCTCGTCAGTCACCGGCCCGGAGACAGAGAGCTCCACGCAGGCGCGGCGGTCGCCGTCGGCTGACTCGGTCGAGACGCGCTCGGAAAGGCGGGTGATCTCGTCGATGTTGAGCTGATGCTCGGCCAACTCTTCGGCCACGCGCGACAGTTGCGCGGCGGCGATGCGCCTGCCCAGCAAGACGATGATGTGCCGTTCGCGCCCCTGCTCCCGGACCCAAGCCTCGTAGTCGGCCACGTCCACGGGCTCAAAGCTCACGGCGACGCCCAGGCCGTGCGCCGCGTAGAGCACCTCCTTGAGCACGGGCGACGCGGCCTGCTCGACGGGGATCTCGACCATCATCCCGAGCGAGAGGTGGTTGTGGATGACCGCCTGCCCGATGTCGAGGATATCGACGCCGAACTGGCCGAGGATGCCGGTCAGACGGGCGGTGAGGCCGGGGCGGTCCTGGCCGGTGATGTTGATCAGGAAGATCTCGCGCAACTCTCAGGATGCCACGAACGCGGGTCGCTCTCGCGGGGGCCGTTGCGATGCGGCAGAGCCGGGAGGGAGCCGGCGGGGTTGAGAATCCTGTAGGAATAGGGTCTATCTTGTTGATTCGTCGCCGTCTTGGCGCTGCGGGCTAGCAGCCCGTGGCAGAAGTCCCGCAGGCCGCGTTGCGTGCGCCGCGGGGGCGA
>CAYOPA010000076.1:0-14996 GCA_964405625.1 uncultured Bryobacterales bacterium | reverse complement strand
CCCGGTTCACATAGCGCTTGGCGATCGAGACCACCAGGCGCAGGTTGGCCTCCACCAGCTCGCGGGTGGCCGCGCCGACAGCCTCGCGGGCGGCGCGGATGCGTTGCACGGACGTTCGCAAATCGACTGAGCGTACGCCGAGCTCAGCTTCCAGGGCCTTGACGGCTTCGCGCACCGCTTTCTCGCGGGCCTTGACGGCGCGGGCCTGCTCGCCGCGCGCCGGCGCCGCTTCGATCTCGCGTTGAAGCTGCGTCAGGTCGCGCTCCAAGTCCCGCAGCTTGGCCGCCTGGGTCTCGATCGCATGGGTCAATAAAGCAATCTGCTCGTTGGCAAGCTGGGCGCCGCACAGCGTCTTGAAAATCTTCACGCGGCGGCGAGCCAGCTTCCAGGCGGCGCGTCGGATGTCGGCGCGCTTCTGCCGTGGAACTGCGTCCAGCTTCTTGCTCAGCCTTTCGGCCTCCTCGTGGAGTTGGGCCAAGGCCGCCAGATCAGCGTCCAGGCGCTGCCGGCGCGCCACCCAGTCCTGGTCGGTCTGGTCGTCGAAAGCGCAGACGTCGCGGATGGAGCATTCACCGCGATCCAGCCTGCCGGGCAGCTCCAGCAAGACGCCGATGGCGACCGGGTGGGTGAAGACGGCGCGGCGCATGACGCGCCGGCCACGCTCAATGCGGCGGGCGATGGCGACCTCGCCCTCGCGCGTGAGCAGCGAGGTCGCTCCCATCTGCCGCAGGTAGCTGCGGACCGGATCTCCGGTCGGGTCGTGTGGGCCGGGCTCGTACTCCGGGCCCGAGTCCCGCTCGTCCGCCGCCTTCTCCTCTTCGGCTTCCTCGTCGTCCTCCGGCTCGTCCGGAATCTCGATCTCGGCCGCGTCAAGGTTCTTGAGCAGACGCTCTACCTTTAACTGTTCACGCAGCGGTCCCGTCGAATCATCGTCCACGAAATATCCTCCGCCGGGCACAACCGAAACGAGGGACAACGCCGTTTCGGCGTGTCCCTCGCTCTTAGCGACATTCTACATCAGACTCTCAAACCGTCCGCCGGCCTCCCCTTCTCAAATATCCATCACCGCGGCCACATCATCGGGCAGAGGCGCGGGCCTCGTTAATAGCGAGACTACTACAAATGTCACCAGCGAAACCAGCAGCGCCACGCAACCGACGGCGATATCGTGCGGCAGACGATAGATTTCAAAGCGCCCCGCGAGCTCCAGCGAGAAGTTCAACGCCAGGCTGACGCTGATCGACGCCACGCAACCGGCGGCCGTCGCGCGCTTCCAGTTCAAGCCCAAAGCCAAGCTGGGCACAATCGCGGCGGCGAACGTGCCCCAGCCGAAAGTTCCCAGCAAAGCCACCAGGTTCTCCATGTAGAGCGCGAAGCCGGCCGAGGCGACCAGCAGCAATCCGGTCGCAACCCGCGTCCAGAACAGCTCGCGCTCGGCGGGTCTGGCGAACAGTGCAGTCGGAATGTCGCGGACGATGGCGGCGGCGCCGATATTCACGAAGCTGTCGGCGGTGGACATGATCGCCGCCAGCAGCCCGGCGAAGACGATGCCTGCCAGCCATTCCGGCGTGTGAGCCAACAGGAACGCCGGGGCCGCCTCGTCGGGGTTGGCCAGCGCCGGGTGCGCGCCGGTCTCCACCAGCGTCCGCATCGCCAGACCCACGCCCATCCAGAGCAGGCTCAGGATGATGTAGCCGACGCCGAACAGCGCTCCGCCCCAGCGCAGGGTGCGGATGTCCTTCACCATCAAAAACTTGGTGATGGATTGCGGCTGGCCCACCGCGCCGAGTCCGAAGAGCAGATACCAGCTCAGCGCCGTGATGGCGCCGCGGTCCCCCCAGGGGCCGATCAGCGCCGGGTCCACGCTCCACAGCGTTTCAGTGATCGTCGCCATGCCGCCGGTTGCGTCGAGCACACAGTAGAAGACAGCCAGCGCCGCGAAAGCCATGATGACGCCTTGAAACAGGTCCGTGTAGACCCCCGCGATGATGCCGCCGGCCACGCTGTAGAACGCCAGCACGCCGACGCCGATGGCCATGGCGACCTCCAGCTTGACGCCCAGCACCGCCGCCAGCACAAACCCCAGCGCCATAATCTGCGTGCCTAGATAGCCCAACACGCCCAGCAGAACCGCCAGGCCCATCAGCAGCCGCGGCGCGGCGCCTCCATAGCGCACGGCGATGGCGTCGGGTAGTGTCAAGACCTCGCGCGCCTCGGCCAACAGCCGCAGCCGCTTGGCCAGCAGAATCCAGGAGACGCCGGCGCCGAGCGGCGCCACGAAGGTCATCCACAGCGAGCTCATCCCGGCGTCAAACACCAGCCCCGGGCCGCCGACAAAGCCGAACCCGCTCATGGTGCTGGAGATCGCCGCCACCACCACGACCACCGGCCCCAGGCTCTGGCCGGCGACCAGGAAATCGGAAATGGACCGTGTGCGGCCCATCGCCCAAGCGCCCACCACGAAGCAAACCGCCAAATAGGCGATCACACAACCGAGAATGTAGGGGGACTCAAGCGCCATGGCGGTCCGGAGCGCGGCGCTTGGAATAGCGGCTTAGAAAGTCCGCCAGCTCCTTGTCATCGAGCGCGTCCTGCTTAAAACGCAGACCGTACAGCACGGCCGGCAGCCCGCCCAGGGGCCAGAGTAAGTACACGAAGACCGCGGTTGCGCGCGGATAGCCCCCCCACAACGAGGCCAAGGGCGTCCCCTGATGGGGGTTCAATGCGAAAATCGTCCACAACAGCCCCACATACAGCAGGCCGCAGGCGGCCAGCCCGAGCCGGACGCCGCGAGCGCTGACAGCGCCGCGCCAGCCGAACCACAGCGGCAACAAGATCACGCCGATCGCCGCGGCGCCGAAAGCCAGCTCCAGCCCAAGCAGCCCCAGCGCCAGGGTCAGCAGGGAAAGCAGGGCCAGAGTGATTGCGGTTTGGTCCGCGGCCGATCGCACTCCTAGTCGGCCTCCCACACGAAGGCCGGAAATCGCCGCGCCACCGAGAAGCCCAACCGCTGGTAGAGCGCAATCGCGCCGTGATTGACGGCGGTAACCGTGAGGCTGGCGGATCGGCAGCCCAGGCGGCCCATGGCCTGCAGGGACGCCCGTAGCAGAGCATAGCCGAGACCCTGCCGCCGCGCCGTCGAATCCACGCAAAGCTGCGCCACATGCCCGGCGTCGGCCGCCACGCGCGTGCACAGGCAGACGCCCAGCGGCTCGGACCGAAACCGCCGGTCGGCCACCATCGAGGCCGACGCCATGAAGTTACCGCAGCCGGTGTGCTGGATGGTGTTAAAAACAAACCGGCTCGTGCCTTCAGGGCTGCGGTACTGATCGTTAATGCGGCTGTCGATGTGGCCGACGTAGGCTTCGGCGATCAGATTGGATGCGCCTTCGAAATCCGAATCACGCCAACCGCGCGGACGGCCGCTGAGCCGCGCCGGCGGCGGCGCATGGAAGGCGTCGAGCTCGTGGCGCAACATGTAGAGCCGGTCAAAGACCTCGATCGGGCGGGAGAACAGCCTCCGCCCGCGGAGCTCGCCGCTGAAGTCCAGCAGTTGGCCCTCTATCCGCCGCACGCCCGGATACAGCGCGGCGGCTTCGAGCGTGCGCCGCAGCAGCAGATCCTCGCCGAGAGGGTGGGGGGTGGGACCCGCCAGATAGAGGTCTCCCAACAGCGCCTTGTCGCCGTCCTGGATGAAGTAGCAGTAGCCGTCCAGCCGTCCCCCGGTCGCCAGTGCGTAACCGTATAGGTTGCGGCCGTCGAGAAAGCGCCGGATCACCACTTGCGTCGGCGAAAAGTCCCAGCACAGCCGTTCGCGCCAACGCCGCGCCTGTCCGTCGAGCAGGGGCTCGATGTCGTTCCCGCGTAGTTCGCGCAGGTCGACGAGGCTCAAATCCGCGGGCGCCGCCAGAGCCGTGGCCATCGTTGCAGATCATAGCATCGGCGGCGGGAGCGTCGGCGTCCGATCGCAGTTTCAATCGCACTAGAGCGGCCACGTCCGCTCGCACGAATAGGCGCGGAGTGGTGGCTGCGGGGGATGGACCCGAGCTTCGAGCTACGGGCTTCTATAGCCCCCTTTGGGCCCCAATCAGGAGGACAAAGACCATGGAACTCTTCGATCTAGCGTTCGAGATCATCCGAACACTTCCATCGCTGATCAAGCTATTCGAGGTGTTTGCCGCCAAGGTGCGTAAACGAAAGCAAAGACAACAAAAGACGTGAGTTCAGGGCGGTTGGGGGATAGATGTTATCCCCCCGATGGGCCCGTTGCTCCGACCATGACCACTCGATCCAATTAAGTCTCTTCCACCAAGAGAGGTCCTGGATTGCCCGCTTCAATGGGGCCCCGAACAGACTTCCGGGGAAACTAGTTCTTCGAGCCGATCCTCTCCGAAGTTTCAATCGCTGCTAGAAAGTCGGCGCCGCTAACGCTCCCCGCGGCCACGCCCGATCAACCTCATAGCATGACGCAGCGCCCGCCATCAGGCCTCGCCAGGGATTGGGAGGTCTACCACGCCCTAGTGGCCGCCGCCTTGGAGGACGCCGCGGAAGTGGTGGAGGTCGGCTGCGGAGACGGCGCGGTGGCTCCGTTCCCGTGGCGTTTGTTTCCACACGTCCGGTTGCTGGGGCTCGACCCAGACCCGGCCGCGGCGCGCCACCCGTTCGCCGAGCGCGTGTTGGCGCCGGAAGCCTCGGGCCGCTGGCCTCTAGAGGACCACTGCGCGGACCTGCTGCTGGCTCGATACGTTCTGGAGCATGTCGAACACCCGGAGGCGTTCCTTGCGGAAGCCCGCCGCGTGTTGCGCCCAGCAGGCCGCTTCTTATTCCTGACTCCCAACCGGTTGCATCCGGCTGCGATGGTCTCGCGTTGCCTGCCGGTGAGCCTGAAGCGCCGGGTTTTGGGCGCGACCCGCGGCGTGGATGAAGAAGACGTGTTTCCAACCTGGTACCGGCTCAACACCGCCGGGGAGATCGCCCGGTTGCTCAATCGGGCGGGCTTTCGGGAGGTACGGCTGGAGACCAGGGAGCTCGAGCCCAGCCAGTATTTGGCGTTCTGCCTTCCCGGCCGCTGGGCGGCGCGGGCGTACTTCGAGGCTGTCCGGCGCAGCGGCCTGGAGCCCTGGTTGGGGGCTTCGATCATCGGCGCGGCGACGGCGCCCGGCCCGGCAACTCCCATTGGTCGCGCAACATCCTGAGCCGCGGCCGCATCCTGCTGTCACGCTCGGAGGGGGCTTCGCCGCCGACGGATTTGGACATCTCCGCCGGAAATTGCGACGATGTGGCGTATCGGTAACGACTAGCGGGGATGTCCCTTCCGTTGTTGGAAACACTGCACAGCGCTGAACCGGACGGCCGTTACCAAGTCCCGGTCGTCCTGAGCACCTTCAAGATTCTTGAAGAGCTGGCGCGATCGGGCAGCTTGGGGCTGCACCAGATCACGCAGCGGACCGGCGTGGCCAAATCCACTGCCTTCCGCGTGCTCACCACTCTGGTCGGGCTGGGCTACGTGATCCGCGACGAAAACAAGTGTTATTTTTCCTCCCCCAGCATCGCGTCGTTGATCAACGAGTCCTCGCTGGCCGACGGGCTCAGGCGGGTGGCGCTGCCCCACATGCTGCGGCTGCGGGACCGGTTTCGCGAGACGGTCAACTTGGGGCGGCTACACCTGGACCGGGTGCAGTACATCGAGGTGGCGCCCAGCGAGTACGCGCTGCGGCTGCATGAACGCCCCGGGGCCTTGGTGGACCTTCACGCCAGCGCACTGGGCAAGGCGATTCTGGCCTTCAGCCCGCCGGAGCTGAGCGAAAGCCTGCTGCGCGGCAGGCCGTTGGAATCATTTACCGAACATACCGCCACGGACGCCGGGCGGGTCCTGGCCGAGCTCGCCGAGGTGCGCGAGACCGGCGTGGCGTTCGACCGCGGCGAGATCTCGTCGATGGCCAACTGCGTGGCGGCCGCCATTCTCGGCGCCGATGGCCGCCCGGTCGCCGCCATGAGCGTCTCCGGGCCGACAACGCGATTCAACCCGACGCTTGAATCCCCTGTGATCGAGGCGCTGCGCCAAGCCGCGGAGGAGATCTCCCAGGCCTTCCGCAGCCGCCGTATCGACCGCGACGGACCGGCTAGCGCTTGAGTGCAGCGGCGCCGGCGCCGTCAATCTGGATCAGGATGTCGGCGTCGCCGGGCCCGAGCTCAAAAGCCCCGTCGCCGAAGCCACGCGTCAACTTGACTGCGCCGCCGGCGGCGCAGTCAGATAGGAGACGGAGGTTGACAATTCGTCCATGGACACATCTTGTTTGGCCCACGTCCTGACGTCCGAGCAGCGCGCGTTTTTCGAGACAAACGGCTATCTGGTCATTCCCGACGCTCTCGACGAGGGGCTGCGTGAGCGGCTGATCGCCGTCGTCGACCGCGTCGACGCCCGCGAGCGCACGCCTGAGATTGCAGGCAAGCTGCTGTCGGTCAACAACGTTGTCCACGAAGACGACGCGATGGTTGAGCTGATTGATAACCCTAAGATCTTCCCGAAGGTTTGGGGCGTGCTGGGCTGGAATATCTATCTGTATCACTCGCACATGGACTCGACGCCCCCCGAGAACGCCAACCTCCAGAACTGGTCCGTGGCTTGGCATCAGGACAGCATGAGGGTGAATGACGAAATTGAGTCGAACCCGCGGCCGCGACTTTCGCTGAAGGTGGGCTACTACCTTACCGACGTCAGCGAGCCCGGCCGGGGAAATACACTCGTATTGCCCGGCTCGCACCTGCAAAACGAGCTCGAGCTGCCGCAGGACGGCCGGTCGAGCCCGGAAGGCGCCGTCCCGGTGCTGGGACCGGCGGGCTGCGCGGTGCTACTGGATCGACGCACTTGGCACTCCCGCAGCGCGAACGTCTCCAACATGACGCGGAAGGTGATCTGGTACGGCTACAGCTACCGCTGGCTACGTCCGAAGGACGCCATGACCGTGGAGCATCTCCATGCGCGGCTGGACCCGATTCAGCGGCAGATCCTGGGCGACGGAACCTCCGCCAACGGAACGTACGATCCGACCGACGCCGACGTTCCGCTGCGGACGTGGCTGCGGGAGCATTGTCCCGAAGCGGCCGGTCCGTCGCCTCACGGGCGCTCACAGTCACGTCCGCCGGCGATGGTGAGGGGCAAGAACACAGGCCGAAACTAGCCCGGCCGACCCGTCAGGCGGACTTGCCCGTATAGCGGCGCCAAGCTTCGCGGCTGAGGGTGAGAAAGCTCCAGGCGGCCACGCCGGCGACAGCGCCGGCGACGGCGCCGAAGGCAGCCCCCAGGACGGCGCCGGCCACCGCGCCGCCGCCGGCTGCTTTGGAGCCCTGCCGCGCCAGGTCCAGGGGATGGTGGGATCTTTCAAGCTCGAACATCGCTCTCATCATCGCCCCCGAGGCTGGAGAAAGCCAGCGGTCAGCCGCCGCCGAGCTCGTCGAGCAATTCCAGGTCGCTGAGAACGCGGATGCCGCGGCGTTGGCAGAATTGCAGCACGTCGGTCTCGCGGAAATGCAGATCGCGGGTGCAAATAACCTCGGCCGCGCCTGCCACGGCGGTGTAGATGATCAGGTCGTCGTCGGGGTCGCCCGGCACGATGCGCGGACCTTCAGCGGGGACGGTGAGCTCGGCGATGGCTTCGAGCTTGGCGCGGTGCTCTCGAATGGCCTCCGGGGTGACGCCCCAACGCTTCGTTAAGTGCGGGTAACCCAGCACCCGGTCGAGCTCATCGAGCATTTCCGACGATACAACGAGCGTGTGCGGTCCTTGATCGAGGGCGTCCAGCAGCCTCCGCGAAGGACTGAGTGACAACGGGAAACACCGCGCCAAGATGTTCGTGTCGCAGACTACGCGCATCTACCAGCGTCCGCTGCGCACGGCGTCTCGCGCCTCGTCGATCAACGCGTCAAGCTCCTCTGCCGTTGCGCCCGGTTCGACCTGCGCGGCAAGAGCGTCGCGGGCTTCCTTGAGCTCGCGGGCCGCTTTTTCGCGGGCCTCGCCGGTGGGCGCGGGCTTAATAATCGGGTTGGCCTGTACGCCGACGACCTCGCCGTCGCGCAGCTCGCGCCCGACGATCTTGCCCAGCAGCGCCCGCTCTTGGGGCGAGAGAGTCAGAACCTCCAACACTCGCATGGCGCTCATCTTGTGCTCATCATACCGCCGGCGGGTCAGCCGAACCAGGTCGGCTCCATACGGCCGCCCGTGGCCGCCAGGATCTTCTCAATCCGGCCTTCGTAGTCATGCACAAGGTCGGCGTAGGGGTGATTGCGCTCGGTGTAGCGACGGCTCAGCGGCCCGCCCTCGTTGATGGTCTTGACGTCGCCGATCAAGTTCAGCATCTGGTCGGGGTCCTTGCGGATTTCGTAGAGCTCGTCCACATCCCAAATGCCGTGGTAGCGCATGTAGCTGTATTGGTCCGTGCGCAGGCCGATGACGGTGGGCGTCTGCGGGTAGGCGCGCTCCCAGAAGTATTCGTAGACGAACTCCGTGCGCCACTCCACATCCTTTCCTTCCAGCAAGGGCAGAAACGAGCGGCCCTGCACCGTGGGCGGCGGCCGCAAACCGGCCGCTTCCAGAATTGTCGGGAAGATGTCGATGTTCAGGCACATCCCGTCGATCGCCTTGCCCTTGCCGAACAGGCTGGGGCACTGTGCGATCATCGGCACGCGCATCGAGGCCTCATACATCGTGCGCTTGTCAATCAGCCCGTGCTCGCCGTGCTGGAAGCCGTTGTCGCCCATGTAGATCACGAGCGTATCCTCGGCCAGGCCCAGCGCTTCGAGCTCATCGAGAAACGCCCCAATCGCACGGTCGAGCGAATGCACGCATTCGCAGTACTCGCGGTAGAAGTCTTCAAAGACGTAGCGCCGGTTGTAGAGCCCGTCCACGCCGTGCCAGCTCATGCGCTGCTTGCGCACCCACTCGGGTTTGCCGTAGTAGTTGAAGTCGGTGTCAGTGAAGGATTTGGGGTACGGGATTGGCTTGTCGGTATAACGGCCCTTGTCCTGAGGCGCCGGCGAAAAATCGTCGTGGACGGCCTTGTGCGACAGGTAGAGCAGGAACGGGCCGTCCTTGTTTTCCCGCAGCCACTTGTTGGCCTCGGCGGTCAGGATGTCGGGGTTGTAGCCCTTGACCTGCTTGCGGGTTCCGTTGATGTTGAGCGTCGGGTCGAAGTAGACCCCTTGGCCCGCGAAGCTGACCCAGTGGTCAAAGCCTTTGCGCGGCTCGTCGCTGCCGCCTCCCATGTGCCACTTGCCCACGAAGGCCGTCTTGTAACCGTTGCGTTGCAGGATCTCGGGGAAGGTTTCCAAGTCGCCGGTGAGGGGCGTGGAATTATCCATCACGCGGTGGGCGTGGACGTACTGACCCGACAGGATCGACGCCCGCGACGGCGAGCACAGCGAGGTGGTCACGAAGCCGTTGCGGATATTGACGCCGTTGCGCAGCATGCGGTCAAAATTCGGCGTCTCCAGCCAGGGGTGTCCCAGCGCGCCGATCATGTCGAAGCGATGATCGTCCGAGAGCAGGAAGACAATATTGCGCTTCTTGCCCTGCGCGGTAGCCACCGCAGGGGCGGCGGCCGCAGCGGCGGCGGTTTGGAAAAACTGGCGGCGGTTCATGACGAGGGTTGAGGGTAGCGGAACGCTTGCGGGAGCGTCAAGCCGTGCGGGTGCTATCTTCTTGCACAAGCGATGCTTCCCACGACGGAGCTGCCGGACGGCGCCGCCTTCCTACGGCCCGAGCGAGCGCGAGAGAACCTGGACAAGATCGCCGCCCGCCTGCTGGCGCCGGACCTGGGCGCGCTGCGGCAATTGCTCAAGCAATCCCCCGACCCTGACGCGGCGCTGGATCGGCTGGAGCGCTTCTTGGGATTGGGCGACGAGGCCGTCGAGGCGGTTCGCGGCTCGGCCCGGCGGCTGCACGCCGCGCTGACGGTTTTCGGCTTCAGCGCCTTTCTCACCGACGTCATCTCCAAGAGGCCGCAACTGCTGGCCTGGGCGCTGGAGCCGGTGCGTCTCTACCGCGTGCTCAGCGCCGAGGAGATGCGAACGGATCTGGCTTGGATAGATCCGGCGGTGACCGACGAGAAAGCCGCTCTGGTCTTGGCGCGGTTTCGCAACATGCAGATCCTGCGTATCGCGCTGCGCGATCTGCTGGGCGTGGCCGAGCTGGGGGAGGTGACCCTGGAGCTGTCCAACCTGGCCGACGCCTTGCTCGAAGGCGCCCACGATCACGTCTGCTCTCAGCTCGCGCAACGTTTCGGGCGACCGCTGCTGCGAGCCGGCGAGGCCAACATCGAGGGCCGCTTCGTGGCGCTGGCGCTGGGTAAGCTCGGCGGTCGCGAGCTCAACTACTCCTCGGACATCGACCTACTGTATCTGCACACGGGCGACGGCATCACGGCGGGGCCGGTGACGATCCCCAACCACGACTTCTACCAACAACTGGCGACGCGGCTGACGGGATTGCTTTCCCGGACGACGGCCGAGGGGTTCTGCTACCGGGTGGACTTGCGGCTGCGGCCGGAAGGCGCGGCGGGCGAGCTGGTCTGCTCGCTCGACGCCGCCGTGGCCTACTACAGCAGCCGAGCCCGCGATTGGGAGCTGCAAATGCTGATCAAGGCGCGGCCGGCGGCGGGCGATCTGAAGCTCGGGGCCGCCCTGCTGAGCATGGTGCGGCCCCGGATCTATTCGACCACGACCGATTTCTCGCTCATCGAGCGGGTGTCGGAGTCGCGCGACCGCATCCAGGAGCAGCGGCGCCGGTTAGGCCGCGACGACGCCGTGGACGTCAAGCTCGCGCCGGGTGGCATTCGAGACATTGAATTCCTGGCGCAATGCCTGCAACGGCTCCACGGCGGCAAAGATTCGTTCGTACGCAGCGGCGGCACGCTGTTCGCGCTGCACCGGCTGCATGAGAAGGGGTACCTGTCGTCGTCGGACTACGGCTCGCTTAGCGCGGCCTATCAGTTCCTGCGGACTTGCGAGCATCGGCTGCAACTGCTGGACAACCGCCAGACACATCGGACGCCGCGCGAGCCCGCGCAGCTCCGGCTGCTGGAGAGGCGGCTGCAAGGATCGTCCTACAGCTTGGCGAGCTCGGACCCGTTGCCGGTGCAGCTTGAAGCGCATCTCTCCCAAGTCAAGGAGATTTACCAGCGGATCATCCGTTCGCAGCCGGGTCCCGAAGAAGAGATCGAGCCGTCGCCGTCAAGCCGGGCGCCCAGCCCAACAGGGGAGCTCGGGCGGAACCGGCGGTCGCACCTGCGTCAAATCGAGCTGGCGCGGCCGCGTTTGGCGGCCGCGCTGGGCGAGCTGCCGATCCGGCGCGGCGCCAAGCTCTTCGGCCACCTGCTGGAGACGCTGGTCCATCGCGACGACGCACTCTCGCTGCTCGACGGCTCGCCCGCGCTGGTCGTGATGCTGGGGGACTTGGTGGAATGCAGCCCGTATCTGGCTGAGCAGATCCTGCGCCATCCCGATGACCTGGCGCTGCTGGCGCCTTCCGCTGACGGTGCGGCCGGGCCGGAGCCGGAGCGGGAGCGGGATCCGACCGCTTCCTACGTCGATCAATCGATGCGGCTGCGCCGGACCTTCCGCCAACGCATGTTGGCTATTCTGGCCGACAGCATCCACCAGGGGCGCCCAGTCTTCAATACCCTGGCCCAGACAAGCGAGCTGGCCGAGCGGGTGGTCCGCGAGGCCTACGCAATCGCGATGGAGGCGACCGTCGCCGAGCAAGGCTTGAGCGAGCCGCCCCCCGGAAGAATGCAGGTGATCGCGCTAGGGCGGCTGGGGATGCGCGAGTTCGACCTCGGCTCCGACGCCGACGCAGCCTTTGTGATTCCCGACGACGAGGCCGGGCGGGGCCGCTTCTGGAACGCCTTCGTCGCCAAGTTGATCGAGATCCTCAGCAGCTACACGGCCGAAGGCCGCATTTTCAGCGTGGACGCGCGGCTGCGTCCGGGCGGACGCGACGGCGACTTGGTGCAAACGGAGACGGCGTTTGAAACCTACTTCGCCAAACGCGCCGAGGCCTGGGAGTCGCTCAGTTACATGAAGGCGCGCACGGTGGCGGGTGATCTGGACCGCGGCCGGGAGCTCTTGCGCCGCATCCAGTTGCTGGGCTGGGAACGATTCGGCCGCAGCAAAGAACTCGCCAAGCTGCTACGCGAAATGCGGGCCAAGCTCGAAGCCGAACAAGGCCGCGCCAATCCTCTCAAGGCGGGTGCGGGCGGCTACTACGACCTAGACTTCGTACTCCTTTACCTGCGGCTGAGGGACGCGGGCGTGTTCTTCGAGTACCTCAGCACGCCGCAACGCATCGAGATTGTGCGAGCCTCGGGAGGTGTGGACGGAGGGCAAGCCGAGCGGCTGCACGCCTACGCGGTGTTCTTTCGAGCGTTTGACCATGCGATCCGGGCGGCCACGGGCCGGCCATCGGCGACGCTGCCGGCTTCACTGGCATTGCAGGATACGGTGATCGAGCTTCTGGGCCGATGGGGCGCGATCCGGCCGGCGTCGCAGCCGCTGACAGCGATCGCCGACGAAGTCCGCCGCGGGACCCGCGACTTATATCGGGAGATTTTGGGTTCCGGCGGGTCATGAAGCGGCCCGGTCGCACCGGAATCCGGCGGGCGGCGGAGCGAGCATTGACGCTTCCGTCACAGCGCCACTACAATAAGCAAGAGATCCCGGCGGGATCTTGAGCCTTCTTGCGCCCCAACGACGGGCGCCGGCGGCGAATCGGGCGCTGTCGTCTCGGTCGCGGTCAAAGGAAGCGCCGCTAACCCGCTAGAAGCTTATCCGTGAATCGGTAATGTTCGAAAACCTGTCAGAGAAGCTGCAGCGCGTCTTCAAGGACCTGCGCGGCGAAGGAAAGCTGACCGAGGCGAATATCCAAGACGCCTTGAAGGAGATCCGTCGAGCCTTGCTCGAAGCGGATGTGAACTTCAAGGTCGTCAAGACCCTCATTGACAACATTCGGACCAAGGCCCTGGGGCAGGAAGTCCTGACCTCGTTCTCGCCGACCGAGCAGGTCGTCAAGATCGTCAAGGACGAGCTGATCAAGATCCTGGGCTCGACGGAATCCAAACTGCGGTTTGCGAACACGCCGCCGTCGGTCTATATGATCGTCGGCCTGCAGGGCTCGGGCAAAACGACTTCGACGGGTAAGCTGGCTCGCTGGCTGGCCAACAACGGTCACCGGCCGCAGCTTGTTTCGGTGGACGTTTACCGCCCTGCGGCGCGCGAGCAGCTCAAGATTGTCGCCGACCAGATCCAGGCGCCGATCTACGTGGGCGAAGCCGGCGAGAACCGGCCGCTGGAGCTCGCCCGCGGCGCCAAACGCGAGGCGGTCCAGACCGGCCGCGACGTGGTGCTGGTCGATACCGCAGGCCGCCTGCATCTCGACGACGAGCTGATGGCCGAGCTCGAACAGCTCAAGGCGGAGCTCAATCCCACGGAAATCCTGTTCGTCGCCGACGCAATGACCGGCCAGGACGCCGTAAAGAGCGCGCAAGCGTTCCACGAAAGGCTGGGCCTGAGCGGCGTCATCCTGACGAAGATGGACGGCGACGCCCGCGGCGGCGCGGCCCTGTCAATCCGGCAGGTGATCGGCCGGCCGCTGAAGTTCGTCGGCGTCGGCGAGAAGTCGGACCAGTTCGAGCTGTTCTACCCCGAGCGCATTGTCTCGCGCATTCTCGGTATGGGCGACGTGCTGTCGCTGATTGAGAAGGTCGAGGAGACGATTGACAAGAAAGATGCGCTGGAGATGCAGGAGAAGATCCTCGAAAACGAGTTCACGCTCGAGGATTTCTTAAAGCAGCTCAAGTCATTGAAAAAGCTGGGATCGCTGGAGTCGCTGCTGGGAATGCTGCCCAACGTGGGCCCGTTCAAGGAGCTCAAAGGGGCGCAGCTTGATCCCAAGGAGATGGGGCGCGTGGAGGCGATCATCAACTCGATGACGCTGAAGGAGCGCCGCAACCACGAGATCATCAATGGCAGCCGGCGCCGGCGGATCGCGGGCGGCAGCGGCTGCTCGGTACAGGAAGTCAACCAACTGCTCAAGCAGTATCGGGAAGCCCGCAAGATGATGCGGGCGATGACGGGCGGCATCAAGAAAGGCGGGCTGAAGCGGAAGAAGACGGGCAAGGGCGGCAGGGGCGTGGGCCGCACGCCGGTAGCCTACGATCCGCAGGGCCTGCCGGGCTGGTTCGGGCGCTGAAGACCGGCGCTCGGCGGCTAGGATTCAAGTCGATTCAAATTGTGAAGTTGGAACTGGGAAGGAGATAGGAACTATGGTGGCCATTCGGCTGACGCGCACCGGCGCCAAGAAGAAACCGACGTATCGCGTCATCGTGACCGATAAGCGCCGTCCGCGGGACAGCAAGACGCTGGAAATCGTGGGCTTTTACAACCCGCGGCCGACCCCGATCGAGCTGAACCTCGAGCGCGAACGGATCGACTACTGGGTCGGCGTGGGCGCGCAGCCCAGCGATACAGTCAAGCGCCTGATCAAGTTTTTTGACGCGCAAGGCCCGACGCTGAGCGAGCCCAAGAAGAAGGCCATGCAGGCCGCCGCCGAAGCGGCGCCGCCGAAGGCCCGTCCGGAGCCCGTGGCCGAAGCCGCCCCGGTGGCGGAAGCGCCTGCAACGGAAGCGCCCGCAGAGGAAGCGCCCGCAGAGGAAGCGCCCGTGGCTGAAGCAACGGCGGAAGAGCCGAAGACCGAAGGCGATCCGGCCGAGGCGTAACCGCCGCGGTTTTCGGGCCGGTTGTTGGGGTTGAGCGAGGAGGTGCAGGTGGCCGAAACGAAGGATCCCGCGGTCGAGCTGGTCGAGGTGATCGCCAAGGCGATCGTCGATGAGCCGGACGAAGTAGCCGCGACGATGTCGCCAGACCGCCGCAACTTGGTCAAGCTCACCGTGGCGGAGAGCGATTTGGGCAAGGTGATCGGCAAAAAGGGACGCACGGCGAAGTCT
>CAYOPA010000075.1:0-15006 GCA_964405625.1 uncultured Bryobacterales bacterium | reverse complement strand
CCAGTCCCGCGGATCAGGCGGCAGCAGCAGCGCTTGCTCGGGTTGGTGGGCGCGGCAGCTCTTCCCCACCCGAACATTATCGCTTCTTCCTGTTTCTTGACTCTACCCTTCTTTCTCGGACACGCTCCTAGGGTTGCAGTATTCATCGTGGTTCTAGGAGAGGGGTGGTTGCCGGGGTCGGTAACGTCGAGGCGGTCGCCGCGTGGCGACTCCTACCGACCCCGCCGCGCACCCGCTGCGACGTTTTGGTCCATGAAGCCCCTCGCCCGGGCCGCCGTAGCTGGAGGCGCCGGCCCCTTGCTTGCTAACATAGGCCAATGGTCGCTTCGCAGGCTGTTGGCAAATTCGGGCGCACGGTAACGGTTACCGTGCTTGCGTTGTTTCTGATGTGGGCCGGTTGCGGCTCAACGCCGGAACCGGAGAGCGCTCCGGAGACTCCGCCTGCCGCGGAGTCCGCGCCGCCGCCCACCGAGGACGCTCCCGAAGAGCCGGAATCCAAGCCGGAGAGCGCCGCGGCCGTGGCGCCGGATCCGCCGCCCGCAAAGGCGGCCCCGAAAGCTGAACCCGCGCCGCCGCCCGCACCCAAAAAGCCGCGCGTGGTGATGAGCACCTCGAAGGGCGATATGGTGATTGAGCTGGAACCCGAGGCCGCGCCCGAGTCGGTCAAAAACTTCCTTGCTTACGTCGACGACGGCTTTTACGCGGGCACCATCTTCCACCGCGTGATCCCGGGCTTCATGATCCAAGGCGGCGGGCATACGGCTGACCTGGAGAAGAAGGACACCAAGGATCCGATCCGCAACGAGGCCACCAACGGCCTCAAGAACCTGCGCGGGACAATCTCGATGGCGCGCACGGCCAATCCGCACAGCGCCACCTCGCAGTTCTTCATCAACCACGCGGACAATGCGATGCTCGACAACTCGCAGCAGAACGGCTGGGGCTATGCCGTGTTCGGCAAGGTTGTCGAGGGCATGGACGTGCTCGACGCCATCGCGGCGACCCCGACCGGCAACAAGGGCGGCATGGGCGACGTGCCGCGGGAAACGATTGAGATCAAGTCCGTCAAACGCGGCTCGTAACAGCAGGAAAACAAAATTCAAGATGTCCTTACAAGAAGAGAATCCGCGAGTGCTGATGGAGACCTCGATGGGCTCGATCACGATTGAGCTCGAGGCCGCCAAGGCGCCCAAGACCGTCAGCAACTTCCTCTCCTACGTCGACGCCGAGCACTATGACGGCACGATCTTTCACCGTGTGATCAAGAATTTCATGATTCAAGGCGGCGGCTTTGACGAGCGCATGGGCGAGAAGGAGACCGGCGACTCGATCGAGAACGAAGCCGATAACGGTCTGCTCAATGAGAAGGGCGCCATCGCCATGGCCCGTACCTCGGACCCGCACAGCGCGACGGCACAGTTCTTTATTAACGCCGTCGATACGAACAGCTTCCTCGACCATACCGGCAAATCGACGCGCGGCTGGGGCTACTGCGTCTTCGGCAAAGTGGTGGAAGGCATGGACGTGGTGGACCAGATCCGCCAAGTCGCAACCGCCCGGCGTGGCATGCATGACGACGTGCCCGTCGAGCCGGTGGTGATCAAAAGCGCCCGTCGCGTCTGATTGCGCTTTTCAACAGCCACTCGCCGTGATAGAACGAGGACCATGAAACGGCTCTGGTTCGCACTCCTAGCGGGCGTGCTGCTCGGCTCGGCGCTCGCTCAGCAGGCGCAGCCGCCCGAGGACGAGCTTACCGCTGAGCATCGCATTGAGCGGCTGGAGCGGGTTCTTGCCGAGCGCACCATGCAAAACAGCCCCACGCTATCCGCCAACAGCCTGGAAGGCCGCCTGTCGCGGCTGGAAGCGCGCGTGGAGCGGCTGGAGCAACAAGGGCTCCGGTCCAGCTCTGTCGGCGGCGGGGACCGCTATTTGGAAAGTCGGGTCAGCGCGCTGGAGCGCCAGATCTCGCAGATCCGTCATTAGCCGCGCTTCAGTAGTCCCGAAACGGCCCGCGCGGCTCAGCCCGGCTCATCTCCGCTTTCCAGTCGCGGAAGCGCTGCTGCATCATCTCCAGCACCTCCGGCTTTTCCTCGGACAGGTCGCGGCTCTCGCCGATGTCATTGGCGAGGTCAAACAGCCCGCCATACTCCGGCGCCTCGACCCACTTCCAGTTTCGGTAGCGCAGTGCGCGGGTGTTGCGGCGCTCCCAGGCCATTTGCTCGCGCGGCGATTTCGTCTGGCCGGCCAGCACGGGCAGCATATCGAAGCCGTCATAAGCGACGCCTGAAGGCAACTCGGCGCCCGCCAGCTTTACGAAGGTCGGAAACAGCTCCAGCGCGGTGAGAAACTCACCGGTCACCGTCCCGGCGGGAATCGTCTCCGGCCAGCGCGCCGCGAAAACCACACGCACGCCGCCCTCCCACATGCTTGCCTTTCGTCCGCGCAGCGGCCCGTTGTCGGCGCGGCCGGAGCCGCCGTTGTCGCTGAAGAAGATCACCAACGTGTTGTCGAGCCGGCCCTGCTCGCGCAACAGATCGATCATCGCTCCGATCGACTCGTCCATGGCTGTGATGGAGCCCAGGTAGCGCGCCTCCTTCGAGCCCGGCGGCTGGGAGCCGTACAGTTGCAAGTGTTCTTCCTTGGCCTGCGGGCCGCCGCGGTCGAAGTTCGAAGCGCCGTGCGGCGCGTTGAACGGGACGTACAGGAAGAAAGGCTCGTCGCGACGCTCCCGCAGGAATCGCAGGCCTTCGCGCTCGAACAGATCCGTGGCGTAGCCTTGCTCCTTGATCCTGTCATTGCCGCGCCACATCGAGGGCCAGCCGTAACGCTCGTGCGTGAAGTAGTCGATGCCAGTGTTAGTGAAGCCGTAGAAAAAATCGAAGCCGCGCTGAGTCGGCCGGTAGCGAGTAAGCTGACCCGAGTCCCATTTGCCGACGACGCCGGTGGCATAGCCGGCCTTCTTGAGAACCTCGGCGATGATAACCTCGCGCTCGTCGAGCCCCAGAATCGCCTCCGGCGTGACTGCGTATTCTTCGGGCGCGAAGGTCACCCCGAAATCAGCCACGTCATTGCGGATCATGTCGAACAGGCCGTTGCGCTGGGGGTAGCGTCCGGTCAGGATCGAGCCGCGCGACGGGGTGCAGGCCGGCCAGGAGACGTAGAAGTCCGTCGCGCGGACGCCCTCGGCGACGAGCCGGTCGAGGTGTGGCGTTTTCAACTCCGGTCGTCCGCAACAGCCGAGATCGGCGTAGCCCTGGTCGTCGGAGACGATGAGCAGGATGTTGGGTTTTTGTTGGGCCAATCCGGCCAACGGCAACAACAGCAGGGCGAACAAACAGGCGCGCACGGAGCCGACTTTACCACGAAAAACTTTGTCGCATCCTGAAGGGCTACCTCGCCATCTATACTGGGAGATGGTCGTTGTTCGCGGCCATCCCCTGCATCGGAATGCGTAGCCTGCTCAACAGCGAAGGTCTGGACAGAATCGGCGTCGCCGCGTCGCTGGCGTGCGGCGTGCATTGCGCCCTGGCGCCGCTGGCGTTGGGCGCGCTCGCGGTCGTGCCGATGCAGTGGGCTTTTTCGGAATTGAGCGAGACCGTGTTGGTCGCGCTGACCGTGACGCTAGCACTGGTTAGCTTGGCGCCGGCTTACTGGAAGCAGCACCGTCGCAAGAGCTGCCTCGGGCTGCTGGCGGTTGGGGCGGCGCTGTTGGCGTCCGCCAAGGTATTGGGCCACGGCGGGCCGTGGGAGCCTGCCCTGCTGGCGAGCGGCGCCGGTCTAATCGCTTTCGCTCACTTGGCCAACCTGCATTTCTGCCGCCAGTGCAAGAAGTGCTCGCATCGCTAGGGCGCGTTAACACTAATAGCCCAAAATGTTTTAGAATAGGGCGTGGAGATCACTGCCGAGCAGTACGCCCGAATCGAGCCGGTGTTGCCGCGGATGCTCGAACGGCTATAGCGTTCGCGCTTTCGCGGGGCCAAGATCACGACGCCGCGCACGGTCGCGAGCTGCTCGCCGGCCTGGGACCGTAGCCCGAACCGCCGGCGCCGCAACCCGCCAACTGGCCCTTGATTTTGGCTGGATTCCGGTCGTGCCGCCGCCCCGCAACGCCGTCGAGCCGTGGGAATTCGATCGCGCGCTGTATCGACGCCGCGACCGCGTCGAGCGGCTCTTTCGTCGCCTGAAGGGATTCCGCCGTATCTTTTCGCGCTTCGACAAGCTCGACGTGATGTTCCTTGGCTTTCTTCACTTCGCCCTGTTTGTCGAGGCGTTGCGTTAGCGTTAACAGGACTCTAGTGGCCGAGGCCTGCTCCACGGGCGCCCGCATCCGGTTGAAGCGTTGACCGCGTGCGGTTCTGGGCGCGCTTCCGCGCGCCCCTACGGCGCCTTCCGCTTGGCCCGCTTTTTCTCCAACCAGTCCACGTACTCAGCGTCGCTCTCAAACATCAGGTCGTACTCCAGATCAGCCGTGAAATACTCGCACGGGTCCTCGCCCGGCAGCCCGTAGTCGCGGCAAATCTGCGGCCGGGTCTCATAGATGCCGCAACGGTTGTCGGCTTGTAGGTGCCGGCACGTGGTCCGCACCTCCAGATACCAGTCGCCGTCCTGGACCCACACCGCGATGCCTTCGTGCATCAGATACCAGCGGATGTGGTCGTGATCCTGCTTGGTGGTCGGCTTATCGAGCTGCAACGCGAAGTAGCGGCAACAGCTCGCCGTGCACAGGTGGCAGGGGCCGCCCTGGTCGGGGTCGGGCTCATGCCGCGCCGCCGGTGAAAACAAAAGTTGCAAGGGCACAAAGCCCGGTGCAGCCGCGGTGGGGCGAGGTTTGGGTCGACGGGTCAATCCGCTAGCTTACCGCAGCACTGCAAAGGGCTGATTTTAGCACGCTGAGATAACAGTTGCAATGTTTTTCACGAAAAAAGTTTGGTTTTCTGAAATGTTTTTGCGTCATGGGGCGTCTACAGAGCGTGGGCAAACGAAACAGAACGGGGCCAGCGTCGGTCGGACTCCGTCACACATTGATACCGCAAGGAGAACCAAAACCATGATGAAATCGATTCGCTTATTCGCCCTGGGACTGACTTTGAGCCTCGCCGCGCTGCCTGTCGCTGCTCCCGCCATGACCGCCGCCGAGGCTCGGACCGCCGAGCAGGTGCGCAAGGAGATTGTGACCCTGCCGTTTCTGAGCATCTTTGACGACATTCGCTTCAGCTTCCAGGACGGGGTGGTGACGCTGATGGGCGACGTGCATCGTCCGACGCTGAAGAAATCGGCCGAGCGGGTGGCGCTGCGGGTGGAGGGCGTGAACCGCGTGGAGAACAAAATCCAAATTCTCCCCCTGTCGCGCTTTGACAACCAGATCCGCCTGCAAGTGGCCCGGGCGCTGTACAGCCACCCGGCGCTGGACCGCTACGGCATGGGCGCGCTGCCTTCCATCCGCATCATCGTCAACAACGGCGATGTCACGCTGAAGGGTTTCGTGAACCGCGAAATGGAGAAGAACGTGGCCGGAATCGTGGCCAACCAAGTCCATGGCGTCTTCTCGGTGACGAACGACCTGCAAGTGGAGTACACGAAGAAGATCTGATTCGGACTCTGCGCTCTCCCCTGGCAAACACGCCCGGCGGCCTCAAGATTGAGGCCGCCGGTTTTTCGTTGGAAGCAGCGGTTACTCCAAGATTGGCGGATAGTAGCCGGTGCGCGAGTGGACCTGGACAGGCGCTTCGCCGAGGTCGACCCGCACGTCGATCTTGCGGAATGAGCCGTCGACAAACGGCTTGGCGGGCGTGTAGCCGATGATGTATTGGCTGCGCACCTGCCCGGCCAAGTCCAGAATGCCGGTGTAGAGCGCCTCAAGCTGGGCGCGGGCGTAGAGCCCGGTGCCCACCTCGTACTGGTAGTTGCCCGCGTCCTGCGGCTTGGAAAGATAGCCGTTGATGTCCTTGTGGACCTTCTGCATGGGCTGCACGACCAGGCCGCCGGTCTCCCGGGCGAGGACGGTGAGATTCCGCTCCTCCTTCTCGTGGAAGCCCCAAGCGGCGGTGCTGACGGCGTACACCGTCACCTGCTGCTGCTGGCAAACCTCCACGGCCTTCTCAAGCGACACCTGGCTGGCGTTGTCATGGCCGTCGCCGACAATCACGACGATCTTCCGAGGCTCGTCGGCGCCCTTATACGGCGACGACAGCAGCTTGTCGCTGCATGCGTGATGGACGGCGCCGAGCAGCGAGCTGCCCCCGCCGTGCTTGAGCTTCTCCATGCGGCTGGAGATCTTGTAGGCGTCGCGCGTGTAGTCAACCAGCGTGTCGACTTCGGTGTGATAGCCGATCAGAAAGCCCTCGTTGACGCCGCCCTCGGGGACCATCAGGTAGGCCAGGTCGCCGATCGAATCGCGGTAAGTCTTGTAGTACAAACGAGCGGTATTGCTCAGATCGAGCAGGAACCCCACCCGGATCGGCGGTTTCTTGTCTTCTTCGCCGCTCTTGGTGAAGTAGCGGATGCCGACTCGTTGGCCGTCTTCAAAGATCTTGAAGTCGTCCGGGTCCAGGTCCACGATGAAGCGACCGTCCTGGTCAGTGACGGTCACGGAGATGTTGACGACGTTCACGTCGACTTGGATGTTTTCGCCCTTCTGCGCGGCCAAGGGCAGGCAAACGAGGATGGCGGCGATCAGTGTACGCATGGCGGATAGGCTCCGCTTAGCATTCTAGCGGACACGGGAACGATCAGAGCTCTTTTCGTACGATTCGATCGATCTCCTGCACCGTTCTCTTCCAGATCGGCCTGCGGTACCGGCGCCTCGCTTCGGCGCTGGCCTGATGGGCTTCCGGCAGCAGCGAGATCAGCCGATCGGGCTCTGGGTATGCCTTGGCCTCTTCAACCATATAGAAGGCGCCGAGTAGGCAGCGGAGCAGCGAGCCGCCGTCAGACCCGAAGCTGACAGGGTCGCAGCCTACCAAATCCGACGTCGCGCTGGGAAGCAAGTAATGCTCGTCAACGAAAACAAACTGCTCACGGCGCTGGTCGCCCAACCAGAGCCCTCTCGCCATCCCAAGCTCGAACGGCATGTTTATCCGGGCCAGATTGTCGTCTCCCTCGTCCCGAAGCCGCGAAAGATCATGGACTGAGTGCTTGGAATCCAGTAGCAGTTTCTCGATTCCGCCCAACCTCGTTTGCGGGTCGCCGGGGCTCGTTCCAGAGCGCGGCGCGGTCCAAGCCCGCAGGCCAGAATGCCCAGGATCAACGCATCCAGGTTCCCTTGATAAGCGTCGTCAAACGGACAGTTGATGAAGACCGACTCTTCAAGCTGGCCGCGGCCGAAAGCCAGGCGATCGGCAAAGGCGGGATCGCGGCCGTCGCCCGGGCCACCGGCATTTCTCGTCCCGTCATCCGTGAGGGGATCGCCGAGCTGAACGATCCGAGCTCGGTCCCGCCCGGCCGGATCCGGCAGCCCGGCGGCGGGCGGAGGAAGGCGGTCGACAAGGACCCGTCGCTGAAGACCGATCTGGAGGAGCTGCTGGAGTCGACCACGCGGGGCGATCCGCAGGCGCCGCTGCGCTGGACCGCGAAGAGCGTGGGCATGGACCACGACACGGCCGAATTCGCGGTGGAGACGATTCGCCGCTGGTGGCGCTTGATGGGGCAGCCTGTCTATCCGAGCATCCGCGGCTACCGCCGAGAGCCGCAGGCCCGCGCGCGAGCCCGCCCTTAGCCGAAGAACGGGTTGCGCGCAACGGCGGAAACGGCCGAGCGGGCCGCCCGCCCAGCCAGACCTTCTTCGATCAGCCGATTCGTCGCCCCAAGCTTGCACCCTGGGCCATCACAACCGGGACGGAGGTAATGTGCATTGAAGAGCAGATTCAACGCGATCGATTCTGATGAGTCCCAAAGGACATTGCCCAGGTAGAGCTCCGGCTCCGCCAAGCGCATGCAGCAGGGCCGTACCTCCGGCGCGTGTCAACGACATTGAGACACCAAGCCGTGACATTGAGACACCAAGCCGTGAAGTTTAGAGCGGCAACCACCTCATCCGGCTTCTGCCAGGCGTCGCGGTCGGGGCGTTCGAGGATCGTGACCCACTCCTCGACGCTGCGGCGATGGGCGGGTTGGGATGATGCCGGCCGTGGTGGATTTCCTGAGCCGCCAGCGGTGCGGCGGCGGTCAGCCAGAGCAGTGAGCGACGCGTGATGTCCGCATCATAGTCGACAATAAGACGCAGACAAGGTATGCAGAGCGTTCCCATTCCCGAGCTCAAGGATCTGGTGCTGGTCGGCGGCGGGCACAGCCATGTGTTTGTGCTCAAGGCCTTCGGCATGACGCCGCTGCCGGGCTTGCGCATCACGCTGATCGGTCGCGACGTGCATACGCCCTACTCCGGCATGTTGCCGGGGCTGATCTCCGGGCACTACACCTTCGACGAGACGCACATCGACCTGCAAAAGCTGGCGCGCTTCGGCGGGGCGCGATTCCTGCATGACGAGGTGATTGGGCTGGACCCTGAGCGCAAGACGGTGCTGTTTCGGGACCGGCCGCCGATGGGCTACGACGTGCTGTCGATCGACATCGGTTCCAGCCCTGCGAAAGCGGAGGTTCCCGGCGCCGAGGAGCACGCCACGGCGGTAAAGCCGATCAGCCGGCTGGTGGCCAAGTGGGAAGCGCTGGTGGAGCGGACGCTGGCGGCCAAGGGGAAACGGCGCATTGGCGTGGTGGGCGCCGGGGCGGCGGGGGTGGAACTGGCGCTGTCGATGCAGTTCCGCCTGCGCGAGCTGTTGCAGGATGTCAGCGGCGCGGCGGACCCGGAGTTTCACCTCTTCAGCGGCGCGCCCGAGGTGTTGCCCAGCCACAACCGGCGGGTGCGGGGCAAATTTGCGCGAATTCTGGCCGAGCGCGGCGTCCAGGTTCACCTGGATAGCCGGGTCGCCGAGGTGACCGAGGACGGCGTTGTTGACACGCAGGGACGGCGGTTTCCGCTCGAAGAAGTGTTGTGGACAACCCAAGCCGGCGCGCAGCCGTGGCCCGCCGAAGCCGGCTTGCGGGTGGATTCGCGGGGGTTCATCGAAGTAAGCGACACGTTGCAATCGCTCTCGCACGGCGATGTTTTTGCCTCGGGCGATATTGCCGCAATGGTCAACCATCCGCGCGAGAAGGCGGGCGTGTTCGCCGTGCGGCAAGGGCCGCCGTTGGCCGAAAACATCAGGCGCGTGCTGCTGGGGCGCAAGCCGGAGCCGTTCAGACCGCAGAAGAATTTCTTGAGCCTGGTCAGCACGGGAGACCGCTACGCGGTGGCCTCACGGTCGGTGTTTGCCCTGGAAGGCGCCTGGCTGTGGCGCTGGAAGGATTCGATTGACCGCAAGTTTATGCGGCGGTTCGGCGAGGAGCTGCCCGAGACGATGTCCCGGCCCGCTGCCGGGGGAGTGCATAAGGATCTGGCCGATGAGGCCGGCCGTGAGCTGCTCGAAGGTCCGCCGATGCGCTGTTTGGGTTGCGGCTCCAAGGTCGGTCGGGGTGTATTGGAGCGCGTCCTGGAGCGGTTGGAGCCGCTGCGGCGGCCGGGCGTCGTATTGGGCGTGGCGGGCGGCGATGACGCGGCTGCGATCGAGGTTCCCTGCGGCAAAGTGGCGGTGCAGTCGGTCGATTTTTTCGGCGCGATTGTCGCCGATCCCTACATTTTCGGCCGTATCGCCGCCGAGCACGCCCTCAGCGACCTGTACGCGATGGACGCCGAGCCGCACAGCGCTCTGGCGACCGCGGTGGTCCCGCACGGGCTGCCGGCCAAGGTCGAACAGACGCTCTATCACATGCTCCATGGCGCCAACGAAGTGCTGCGAGCGGCCGGGGCGGCGCTGATTGGCGGGCATTCCAGTGAAGGAATGGAGATGGCGCTCGGTCTGACGGTGAACGGCGTGGCTGACCCGGCCAAGCTGTGGACCAAGGGCGGAGCCCGCGCCGGCGATGCGCTGATTCTGACCAAGCCGATCGGCACGGGGACGCTGTTTGCGGCGGAGATGCAGCGCAAGGCGCTGGGTCGCTGGGTCGCCGGGGCCGTGGAGTCGATGCTGGCGTCGAACCGCGATGCCGCGGCTGTGCTGCGGCAACATGGGGCGCGGAGCTGTACGGATGTGACGGGTTTCGGGCTGCTGGGGCATCTGGGGTCGATGCTGCGCGCCTCGGGGGTTGGCGCGGAGCTGGATATTGAGGCTGTCCCGGTTTTGGACGGCGCCCTCGAAACCGCCGGGGCGGGGCTGCTGTCATCGTTGCAGCCGGAGAACGCCCGCATGGATGGGCTGGAAGACGACGCCGACGCGGACCCCGTGCGGAAGCTGCTGCTGTATGACCCGCAGACCTCCGGCGGGCTGCTGGCGGCGGTCCCGGCCGAGGCGGCGGACGCCTGCGTGGCGGCGCTGCACGCGGTCGGTTATCGTGCGGCGGCCGTAATCGGGACCGTGACTGAAGGCGCCGGTCGGGTACGGTTATGCGGTTACCGGACCCGCTCGATGGCGGCGCCGACGGCGGTGAGCTTGCCTTCGAGGTCTTCGTAGCCGCGGTCGAGGTGGTAGACGCGGTCGATGGTCGTGGCGCCCTCGGCCGCCAACCCGGCCAGCACTAGGCAGGCGCTGGCCCGCAGGTCTGAAGCCATGACAATCGCACCGGAGAGCTTGTGGCCGCCGCGGATCGTGGCGCGGTTGCCGCTGAGCTCGATCTCCACGCCCATGCGGCGCAGCTCGGCGACGTGCATAAAGCGGTTTTCGAAGATCGTCTCGACGACGTGGGAATCGCCGTCGGCGAACGCCATCAGGGCCATCCACTGCGCCTGCATGTCCGTCGGGAAGCCGGGGAATTCCTCGGTTGTAATGTCAACGGGGCGAATGCGGCCGTTGCTGTGCACGCGAACGGTTCCCGGCGCGGTGCGCTCCATGCGGACCCCGGCCTGTTCGAGCTTTTCGAGCACGGCGCCGAGGTGGGAGGGCTCCAGCCCGACGATTTCGAGGCCGTCGCCGACCAGGGCGCCGGCGGCGAGATAGGTCCCGGCTTCAATCCGGTCGGGGATGATGGCGTGCTCGGCGCCGTGCAGCTCGTGGACGCCTTCGATCTCAATCCGCGAGGTCCCGGCGCCTTGGATGCGGGCGCCCATCTTGGTTAGGAGAGCCGCCAGATCGACCACCTCGGGCTCACGAGCGGCGTTGTCGAGGACGGTTGTGCCGCGAGCCAGCGTGGCGGCCATCAGCAGGTCTTCGGTGCCGGTGACGGTGATGCGCGGGAAGACGTAGTGGGCGCCGCGCAGACCGCCGGCGGGCGCGACGGCTTCCACGTAGCCCGCCTCCTGCTCGATGCGGGCGCCAAGCACTTCCAATCCGGCCAAGTGCAGGTTGATGGGCCGGGCGCCGATGGCGCAGCCGCCTGGCAGTGAGACCCGGGCGCGTCCGCAACGCGCCGCCAGCGGGCCGAGCACGAGGCTGGAGGCGCGCATGGTCTTGACCACTTCGTAGGGGGCCACGGGCTCGGGGATCTCCTTGGCTTGAATGATGTGGCCGCCGTCGGCTTCGCGGATCTCCGCGCCGAGGGCTTCCAACAGCCGCATCATCGTGCGGATATCGACGACGGCGGGGATCTTTTCGAGCCGGACCGGGTCGGCGGTCAGCAAGGCGGCGGCGAGCACCGGCAACGCGGCGTTCTTGGCGCCGCTGACCGGGATCTTGCCGGCGAGGCGGCGGCCGCCTTCAATGCGCAGTTTTTGCATGGTAGGTCAGATAGGGGTCAGCGAACGTGGGGGCGGCGCTTCATTCCACGGGCTCCAGCGCCTGGCGCAGGACGCCGCCGGCTTCGGCAAGCCGCTGTTTAGCTTGCTCGGCGTCGCAGCGGCAGCGAATCATCAGTACGGCCACGCGAACGTCCCCGGCGGCCTCCAGCGCGGCCTGGGCCTTCGCGCTGTCGCAGCCGGCCACCTGCTCCACGATGCGGCGGGCGCGGGCGCGGAGCTTGGCGTTGGTGAGCTGTACGTTCACCATTAAGTTGCCGTACACTGCGCCGCGCCGGACCATCAACCCGGTCGATAGCATGTTGAGGACTATTTTCTGGGCGGTCCCGCTTTTCAGGCGTGTGGAGCCGGCGACGGCTTCGGGGCCGACCAAGGGCGCAATCGAAATCTCCGAGTACCGGGCGATCTCCGCGTCGGGGTTCGTGCTCAGCGCCACGGTCAGAGCGCCCAGCTCGCGAGCGTAGCGCAGGGCGCCGATGACGTACGGGGTGCGTCCGCTAGCGGCGACGCCGATCAACGCGTCCTGCGAGGTGAATCCGCGAGCCTGCAAATCAGCGCGGCTGGCGGCGGGGTCGTCCTCGGCGCCTTCGACGGAGCGGGTCAGCGCGGCTTGGCCGCCGGCGATCAGAGCTTGGATCAGCTCGGGGTCGGCGCCGAAAGTGGGCGGAATTTCGGCGGCGTCGAGCACGGCCAGACGGCCGCTGGTCCCGGCGCCAATGTAGAACAAGCGGCCTCCGGCGGCGAGCCGTTCGCCGATGGCGTCGAGGGCGCGGGCGATGGAGGGAATCTCTTCGGCGACAGCGGCGGCGACGCGGGCGTCCTCGGCGTTGAGGGCGCGCAAGAGCTCGACCGTCGGCAGCTCGTCCAGGTTCGCGGTGGCTGGATTGGCTTGTTCGGTGAGGAGGTTTTCAAGCACGGCGTTGCTGCCTCTTGGAAGGCGGAGACGGACAGGAATGTCCGTCCCCCTCAAGATTCCGGTCACGGCTTTGGGTCTGCGAGGGCGTCGCGCAGCCGCCGCCAGGTGATGTCGAGCTCTTCGGGCAAGGTGCGCGTTTCGCCGATTACGGTGATGAAGTTGGAGTCGGCCACCCAGCGCGGCAGGGCGTGCATGTGGATATGTCCCGCCACGCCGGCGCCGGCCGCTTTGCCGATGTTCATGCCGATGTTGACGCCTTCGGCGCGGTACAGGCGGCGCAGCGCCGCTTCCAACCGCTGGGTCAGCAGCATCAGCTCGACGGCCGTGTCGGTTGGCGCATCTTCGAGCGTGGCGTGGTGCTCGTAGGGAATCACCATGGCGTGCCCGCTGGTATAGGGGTAGCGGTTGAGCACGACGTAGCTCAGGCGCCCGCGGTAGACAACCAGCGTTTCGGCGTCTTCGTCGGGTATGGCCGACGCGATACGGCAGAACACGCAGCCTTCAGCCGGAGCGGCCTTGAGGTAGCCATAGCGCCAGGGGCTCCAGAGATGGTCCATCCCGCGCGCCCGCTCTTTAGCCGTCGCCGACCGGACGCCCGGGCGGAGGCGGACCGCCGTTGACCAGGTCGCGCAATTCCTTGCTCGGCTTGAAGAACGGGATCGTCTTCGGCGGCACGTCGACCTTTTCGCCGGACTTGGGGTTACGCCCGACGCGGCCCTTGCGCTCGCGGGTGCGAAAGCTGCCAAAGCCGCGAATCTCGACCTTGTCGCCCGTCTTTAGCGAACGAACCACGCTTTCGAAGATCGTCTCGACGATGACTTCGGACTCTTTTCGAGTCAGCTCAACGACGCGGGAAACTTCTTCAATTAAATCAGCTTTCGTCATAGGAAGAGGCCGCGGACGCCGCGTCAGAGACCGACCATCACGCTCAAATACAACGACCTACGTGCGATCGTACCATGACCGCACTGCTCGCCGCGCGGGCGAATTTCGCCGAAACTCGTCAGGACTCCGACGGTTTGCGCTCGTCGGGCGCGGCGGATGCTTCCACGTCGTCCGCCGGCGTTTGCGGCGCGGGCTCGGCGCTCGCTGTTTCAACGGGCTCCGGGGCGGCGGCTTCCTCCACCGGGGCGGGCGCTTCGGCGACCGGCGCCACCGGAGGCAAATCCGGTGCGGCGGCCGGCGGCTGGACCGGCTCGGGCTCGTCTTCCGGCAGCGGGTCGTAGCCGAGGCAGCGCAAGCCGATGCGCTTGTCGAACTCATCCATCTTGATGATTTCGAACTCGTAGGCCTTGCCGACCTGCAAGCCGGCCTTACGACCGCGCTTGGCCGGCATCTCGGAGTTGTGGCACAAACCCTCCACGCCCGGCGCCAGCTCGACGAATGCGCCGAACTTGACCAACCTGCTGGGCCGGCCGGCGATCACGTCGCCGATGACGTGCGAGGTGAAGAACGTCTCCCAGATGTCAGGCTCAAGCTGCTTGACGCCCAGCGACATACGCCGGTTTTCGGCGTCTACGTTGAGCACCACGGTGCGAAGCTGCTGGCCTTTTTTGACAACATCCTTGGGGCTGCGGACGCGGCTGTCCCACGACAGATCCGAGACGTGCACCAGCCCGTCGACGCCCTCGTCAATCTCCACGAAGACGCCATAGGTGGTGACGTTGCGGACGCGGCCTTCGACCACCGAGCCGATCTGGTAGCGACCGTCCACATCCGTCCACGGATCAGACGCTACCTGCTTAAGGCTCAACGAGATCCGCCGCTGCTGCGGCTGAACTTTCAAGACAACGCTCTCGATGTCCTGTCCTTCGCGGACCACCTTGGAAGGGTGCTTGAGCTGTTTGGACCAGCTCATCTCGGTGATATGGATCAGGCCCTCCACGCCCGGCTCAAGCTCGACGAAGGCCCCATAGTCGGTGACGCTGGCGACCTTGCCACCGACGCGGTCGCCCTCATGGAAGCGCTCCTCTACGCTGGCCCAGGGGTCCTCCTGCATGTCCTTGAGCGACAGCGAGACCCGCTCCTTTTCGGGGTCGAACTTGACGACCTTGGCGGTGACCTCCTCGCCGGGCCGCAAGGCCTGCGAAGGGTCCTTGACGCGGCCGTGCGAGATGTCGGTGACGTGGATCAGGCCGTCGATGCCGCCGAGATCGACAAATGCGCCGTAAGAGGTGACGTTCTTGATGCGGCCGGTGACGACGGCGCCGAGCGAAAGCTTGGCCAGCGTCTCCTGCTTGACCGAGCTGAGCTCGATCTCCAGCAGCTCGCGGCGCGAAACGACGATATTGGACCGGCGGCGGCTGAGCTTTACGATCAGGACCTCGAGCTC
>CAYOPA010000074.1:12654-15168 GCA_964405625.1 uncultured Bryobacterales bacterium | reverse complement strand
AGGTTTCTCCATTGGCGAGACCTACGACTACTCCTACAACGTGGTCGCCGAGCCGACCCATGTCCATGACTTGCAGGCGACGATCCTGAACCAATTGGGGATCGACCACCGCAAGCTGACCTACCAGTACCAGGGGCGCAATTTCCGCTTGACCGACGTACACGGCCGAGTGATCGACAAGATTCTGGCTTGATGGAGGCGGGTTCAGTACGGGAAGAAGCTGATCGCTCGGGTGTCGCTCTCCACCCATAGGTTGGGCTGCTCTTGGCCGTTAATCCAGACTCGCACGATCACCCCGCTGTCTTTCTGGGTGTACGAGCGGCCGAGCTTGAAGCTGTCGACCTTGCCCAGCGGGCTGTCCGGCCCCCAATCTTCCAGAAACGATTCGTAGGTGTAGAAGCGGCAGGGCTCGGCGACCGAGCAGCCCCAGCGTTCGTAGGCTGCATCGTACTGCTGCTGTTTGACTTCCTCAAGAAACAGCTTGACCTGGCGCTCCTCGCGCCAGTTGCGAAAGAACAACCAGTAGACGCTGTAGCCCAGAATCGCCGCGATCATCGCGACGGCGATCATTCGCACCAGACGGTCAAAGACCGGCCGGGGGCTGTCGTACTCGTCGAGGTAGCTCATCACACGCCGGACGCTCAGGCCGCCTTTCGCCGCCCGCCGGGATGCCGCGTTTACTGAACCGGGTGCGCCGCGTCGTACGCAGACGTGGCTTCCGCGGTCAGCTCCATGGCTGGGCTGAACGAGACGGTCGTCGAGACATCAAGAATCAGGTCCAAACCCTTGGATTCGCGGAGCTTCTGCATCACCGCCCGCATCCGCTGCGCGCCGGCTTCAAGAATGGCGTCGCGCTCGAACTCGACCTCGGCCTGCAAGTCCTCCTGCAACCGCTGCGCTTCGCGCTGCTTGCGCGTACCTTCATTCTGCAACTGGGCCGCGGCTTGATCGTTGCCCGCGGTCTGGAGCTGCTGCTGGATCTGCTGAAGCTCGGTGGTCAGCTTTTCGAGCTCCTGTTGCCGGGGCTTGAACTTGGTTTCAAGCTCGGTGGCCTTCTTCTTCATTTCCGCCGTCTCCAGCAGGGCCTGCTGGAAATCGACAACTCCGACCTTGGCCTGAGCCGACAGACGGTCCGCTCCGCTTGCCAAGATGGCCGCGGCGCACAAAGTAATCGCGAGATGGTTCCAGCGCATCAAATTCAAAGACTCCCTACTCCATCAGTGCTTTCGTGACCTATTGTGCCACGTCCCGTAGTTCCCCGACCACCCGGCTCGCAATGTCAGCCGCTGGGCAGGCTCTTGAGAATGTCGTTGTACATCACGAACGCGAACAGCAGCATCAAGAACACGAGCCCTACCTGCATGATCCGTTCCTTGACCGCGATGCTGACATCGCGGCGGATCAACGACTCAAACAGCAGCAAGACGATCACCCCGCCGTCGAGGATCGGGATCGGCAGCAGGTTGAAGATGCCCAGTTGCAGGCTGATGTTCGCCATCAGCAGCACCAAATCCGGCCAGCCCCGCCGCGCCGCTTCACCGGAGAGGCGCGCAATGCCCACCGGCCCTTCCAGCGCCTTGGGCGACATGCGCTGCTCAAACATTCCGCGGATCACCCGGAAGGTGAGTGTGATGTTCTGCGCGTTGACGACAACCGATTCCTTTACGGCCTCGCCGAAGGTGAGCTCGGTGACCGTGCGCTCCGGGCCGATCATCGCGCCGATGCGCCAGGTGGGCTCGCCGAGGGTCTGGTCGTACTCCGGCGTGACGTGAATCGCCACGCGCGCCCCGTCGCGCTCGAGCTCCATCTCCAACGGCTCGCCCTCGGACGCCTTGATCGCCTTGAGCGCGTCGTCGACCTGCAACACACGCTGTCCGTTAATTAGCCGGACGATATCGCCGCGCCGCACGCCCGCCTTCGAGGCGGGAGAGCCTGCTACCGGCTCCAGCACAACCGCCGTCGATTCCGTCCAGCCCGCGCGGCCCACGCCCTGCTTGTCGGCTTCGACGTTGACGTTGAAAGTTAACGGTTGGCCGCCGCGCTCGATCAGCACGGGCACCGACTTTCCGACGGCGGTGACTTCGGAAAGTCGAACATCTTCCCAAGTGTCGGCCCGTTGTCCGTCGAAGGCGACGATCAGATCGCCGGGTTGGATTCCCGCGCGCTCGGCGGGCGAGCCTTCGTCGATCTTGGCGATCACGGCAGGCTCGGTCCAGAACGCAAAGCGCTCGTAGTGGGCCATGAACAGCCCGGCCAGCAATCCGACCGCCAGAACGCCGTTGAAAATCGGCCCCATGGCGGCGATGATCAGCCGTTGCCAGCGCGGTTTGGAGAGAAATTCCCGCGGATCGTCGGTCGGCTCGCCGATGCTTTCGCCGGCCATCTTGACGTAGCCGCCCAACGGCAGCAGACAGATCTTGTAGTCCGTCTCACCCCGCCGAAAACCGATCAACCGCGGTCCAAAGCCGAAGGAGAACGACTCCACCCGGACGTCAAAATAGCGCGCGGCCAGAA